>NZ_BTRL01000006.1:0-202162 GCF_054771475.1 Bacillus sp. MN7755 | reverse complement strand
AAAGAACTTGTCTGTCGCTCAGAAGCGACTTCATCATATTAACATCTTCATTTTTCGATGTCAACCAAGTTTTAAAATTTCTTTTTTGTCGTTTTCTGCGTTTCCGCATCAGCGACGTTTATTAATATACCATCATGTTTTTTTAATAACAAGTGTTTTTTATAAAAAAATACAAAAAAATTTCCACCCTACTTTCTTCTATATAGATACACCTCATCCTCCTCTACGGAAAACAGCTATTTAAATTGTATACCAATATACTCTAATTGACCAAACTGCATCTCATAACCCCTTCCTAGCTTGCATTCTCTTCTATACTAAAGCCCATAATCATTTACTTCTCTATAAACTAACAATAAAAAAACAAATCAATCCACACAAAAAAGAAAATATATACACCACTCCCCTCTCCAATCAATATCTTCACTTCCTAGATAAAGCGAACAAGCTGATTTTTTGTTTTGTGCTCCACACAAATTATTAGTTAAACGAATCAGGTGTCTACAGGTAGCCCGACTCCAACCGAAATTTTAGGCGGGAGTCTTATCGCCCTACGAATAGCGGGATAAATAACGAAATACCAACAAAAACATTACCTTAAAATTATTGTTAGAATTTTTTTACATTTAATTAATGAAAAATATCCATTTTTTGTTATATAGTAAGAAAGGACGTACCCAACTATAAATAAACCAATGGAGGAATTACTTTATGGATAGGTTAACAAAGTTTTCATTGAAAAACCGAGCCGCTGTTATCATCATGGTTTTTCTCATTTCCATACTCGGCGTTTATTCCGGCTCTAAATTACCTATGGAGTTTTTACCAAGCATCGATAATCCAGCAGTCACTGTCACCACCTTATCTCCAGGACTCGACGCTGAAGCAATGACGAAAGAAGTAACTGATCCCCTCGAAAAACAATTTCGCAATTTAGAGCACATCGACAACATCACTTCTTCTACGCATGAGGGATTATCACGCATCGATATTGCGTATACATCCAAAGCAAATATGAAAGATGCAGCAAGCGAAGTTGAAAAGGCGATTAATACAATTAAATTACCTAAAGATGCAACGAAACCCGTAGTTAGCCAACTAAATACTTCTATGATTCCACTCGCTCAAATTGCAATCCAGAAGCAAAACGGATTTTCAAAAGCAGATGAAAAACAAATCGAAAAAGAAATCGTACCACAACTCGAAAGCATTGATGGTGTTGCCAACGTTATGTTTTTCGGAAAATCAGCTTCTGAATTATCTATCACACTAGACCCAAACCAATTAAAAGATAAAAACGTAACAACCGAGCAAATATTAAAAGTTTTACAAGGAAAAGAAACTTCCACTCCAGCTGGATCCATTACCGTTAATAAAGAAGAATATAATCTTCGCGTCATTGGGGATATAAAAAATGTAGATGACATTAAAAACATCACCATTGCACCTCAAGTAAAATTACAAGATGTTGCTCAAGTTGAACTTAAACAGCACTACGATACAATCTCACATATAAATGGAGAAGAAGGCACTGGATTAATCATCATGAAAGAGCCAAGTAAAAATGCAGTTGCAATCGGAAAAGAAATTGATAAAAAAATCAAAGATATAAGTAAAGAATATAAAGATCAGTTTTCTATTAAACTTTTAGCCTCAACTCATGAGCAAGTTGAAAATGCTGTTACTAGTATGGGAAAAGAAGTAATCCTTGGAGCAATTGCTGCAACTCTAATTATCTTAATCTTTTTGCGTAACTTCCGAACGACACTCATCGCTGTCGTCAGTATTCCATTATCTATTTTATTAACACTTTTTTTACTACAACAATCTAATATCACACTTAACACCCTAACACTTGGTGGTTTAGCCGTTGCAGTGGGACGTCTCGTCGATGATAGCATCGTTGTCATTGAGAATATTTTCCGTCGTTTACAAAAAGAATCTTTCTCTAAAGATATTATTCTCGATGCAACGAAAGAGGTCGCCGTCGCAATTACTTCTTCCACTTTAACAACGGTCGCTGTTTTCTTACCTATCGGCCTCGTATCAGGAGTAATCGGAAAATTAATGTTACCTATGGTATTAGCAGTTGTATATTCTATTCTTTCATCCTTACTCGTTGCACTAACAGTTGTTCCACTTATGGCTTTTTTACTACTCAAAAAGACAAAACATCGAAAGCCAAATTCTTCACCACGATATGTCGCTACATTAAAGTGGGCTCTTTCGCATAAATTCATTATTCTACTTACTTCTTTTTTATTATTTGCAGGATCGATTGCAGCCTATATATTACTACCGAAAGCGAACATAAAATCTGAAGACGACACAATGTTATCTATTAACATGACTTTCCCAGCTGATTACGCTGCTGAAACACAAAAACAAAAAGCCTTCGATTTCGAAAAGAAATTACTTTCTAATTCAGATGTAACGGATGTTATTTTACGAATGGGATCTAGCGCAGAAGATGCACAATGGGGACAAACAACGAAAAATAATCTTGCCAGTATATTTGTAGTCTTCAAGAAAGGCTCTGATATTGATCAGTATATTAAAGAGTTAAAAAAAGGACATAAAGCTTTTGAGCCCGCTGAACTTGATTATATAAAAACGAGTTATTCAAGCTCTGGCGGCGGTAATATTTTACAATTTAACGTAACAGCCACTAACGAAACGAATTTGAAAGAGGCTGCTACTATCGTCGAAACAAAACTAAAAGATATGCCTACTCTCTCTAAAGTAAAAACGAATTTAGAAGACTCTAAGAAAGAATGGCAAATCCATGTTGATCAAACAAAGGCCGAACAACTAGGATTAACACCAGAATTAGCAGCACAACAAGTAGCATTCCTTATGAAGAAATCACCTATTGGTGAAGTTTCAATCAATAATGAAAAAACAACTATTATGATAGAACACAGAAAGGAAAACATTACTAAACAAGAAGATATTTTAAACACAAGTATATTATCACCTATCAATGGACCAATTCCTTTAAAAGACATTGCAACTATTTCAGAAAAGCAACTTCAAACAGAAGTCTTCCATAAAGACGGAAAAGAAACGATTCAAATTACGGCAGAAGCTACAAATGAAGATTTAAGTAAAGTAAGCACAGAAGTAAACAAAGCGATAACTGGTTTAGATTTACCTAGCGGCGCAAAAGTAAATATTGCAGGCGCCACTGAATCTATGCAAGAGAACTTCACGGACCTATTCAAAATTATGGGAATTGCAATCGGGATTGTATATTTAATAATGGTTATTACCTTCGGGCAAGCACGCGCTCCTTTCGCAATTCTGTTCTCCTTGCCACTAGCTGCTGTCGGCGGCATTTTAGGATTAATCGTTTCAGGAACACCTGTTGATATAAATTCATTAATTGGCGCATTAATGTTAATCGGGATTGTCGTTACAAACGCTATCGTATTAATAGAAAGAGTACAACAAAATCGAGAACATGGAATGGAAACAAGAGATGCCTTACTAGAAGCGGGATCCACTAGATTACGTCCAATTATTATGACAGCTATAACGACAATCGTCGCTATGCTACCACTCCTATTCGGTCAATCCCAAGCAGGAAGTATGGTATCAAAAAGTTTGGCGGTCGTTGTCATCGGTGGTTTAGCAGTTTCAACTGTTCTTACATTAGTAGTTGTTCCAGTTATGTATGAACTATTAGATAAAATCGGAAGAAAAAGACGCTCTCGCAGAAAAATAAGCACTTCTACAGAAACACCTGATATTTAAAGAAAAAGCGTTATCTTCACGAATGAAGATAATGCTTTTTTCTCTACCTACTCATATAATCCATCATTTTCTCCGCATACCGCTCTAGAGGTTCACTAGAATCCACAATAAGATATTCACTATTTAGAGGTCTTTTACTACCATCTAACCACTTTTTAAAAGCCACTTCCGACTCTACCTTTTCAATTTGACTGACCATACGCTTACGTATTTGTAACCTATTATTAATCTCTTCCATATCATTCAGATAACACTCAATATATTTATATTTCACACCATGTTTATCAGACAGATTAATTCCTTTTTCAACCATTACTTCATATAGACATGGACTATCCAATATCACACTATGTCCTTGTTCTAAATATGAATCAATCAATACCCATTCAACGTCGTATGATACTCCTCCAACAATCACCGATTCAATTCCTTTCATTTCTAATGATTGTAACAATGCGGATTTCAAAACATCATGATCTACAATTACAGCACCTGTTAACTTCGCTATATACTTAGAAACTGTCGATTTTCCTGTTCCAGGAAAACCTGACATTTGTAGAAAAAACAATTCCTCCACTCCTTCATTTGCCCCTATTCATCTCTATAATTAATTACAAATTCAACAATCACTACATCCATTCCTTCTATATTAAAGTACAAAAAAGAACTCCTACTTATAAGTAGAGAGTTCTCTTTTGTAATCTATGCTGCATTTACCTTCTTCGTCGTTTTACTTTTTCTTTTCGTCCCTGTAAAACGTTTGTGCAATACAGATGCTACCAAGCGTGAAATAACATTGAATAGTAATACCATAATAATTAATACTGCTGCAGATTTTGTCGCAATCAACTTCGCATCTGGAATAACTCCTTCAGAATTCAGCTTCCAAATGTGAACCGCTAACGTTTCAGCTGGTCTAAACGGATTTAAAGGATGCGCAGGGCTTGAGAAGTCCGCTGCCGAATTTAAAATCGGAGATGTTAAACCCGCTGTGTAAATCAATGCTGCTGCTTCCCCAAATATACGACCCGCCGCTAAAATAATACCTGTAATAATTTGCGGTAATGATGACGGGATAATAATACGAGCGATCGTTTGCCACTTCGTTGCACCTAATCCAAGACTTGCCTCTTTTACATTATGAGGAACTTCTGAAATCGCATTTTCACAAACACGCGTTAAACCTGGTAAGTTTAAAATCGTTAAAGCAAGGGCACCACCCATTACTGTGTATCCCCAACCTGTCATAGTAACAAACACTAACAAACCAAATAAACCAACAACAATAGATGGTAAAGACGCCATTGTCTCAATACATAAACGAACAAAGTTTAAAAAACGTCCTTGTTTTGCATACTCTGCTAAATATATTCCAGCACCTAACCCAAGAGGGATAGATATAATAAGCGTTATAACAAGCATATAGAAGGAATTAAACAACTGCGGACCAATCCCACCACCAGCTCTTGTATTACTTGGTTCTCCAAACAAGAAACTAGGATCCCAAAATCCCCATCCCTTTTGTAAAATTTCAAACACTAAGAACACCAGCATAGCTACAACTAAAGCCGCAACCGCATAAAAAACACCTGTCCAAACTTTATTTACCGTTCTTGCATTCATTATTATCGCTCACCTCTTTGCCCAATCGCTCGAATTACTAAAATAAACAGGAATGAAATAACAAGTAAAATCATCGCTAAACTCCATAGCGCATTGTTCCAAGCAGTTCCGTTTAATGTATTTGTCATGTCCATTGTCAAAATACCAGTTAACGTTGCTGTCGGACTATATATTCCTTCTGGTAATTTAATTGTGTTCCCAATTACCATTTGAACCGCTAACGCTTCACCAAAAGCACGCGCCAAACCTAAAACAACACCCGTTAAAATCCCTTTTTTCGCAGCAGGAACAATCACTCGGCTAATCGCTTGCCATTTCGTTGATCCTAGACCATAAGAAGCTTCTAAATAATCAAATGGAACAGAGCGTATTGCATCAGAAGCGATACTAGCAATAGTAGGTAAAATCATAATACTTAATACAACAATACCTGCAATTAAACTAAAGCCTACTCCCCCAAACGAATCACGTAATAGCGGTACTAAAATCGTAACCCCTAATAACCCGTATACTACCGAAGGAATACCAACTAATAATTCTAAAACAGGCTTTAATACTTTATTTCCAAACTTCGGCGAAATTAAATTCATGAATATAGCAAGAGCTATAGCAATTGGCGCACTAATTATAACCGCACCTAACGAAACCACTGTTGAACCTACAATGAAAATCAAAGCCCCGAAGGTTCCTTCGTCAGCATTCGGATTCCATTTTGTCGATGTTAACATCTCAGTAAATGAGATACCACTTTGCGTAAAAGATTGAATACCTTTACCGCAAATAAAAGCAATAATAGCTAATGTAATTAAAACAATAAAAATACCGCAAAACGTAACAAGCGATCTTCCTATATATTCACTTTTTACGTAATTAATTTGTTTTTTCCCCTTCATCACAGGTCAGACCCCACTTCATAGATTGAAATGAACAGGACTGGCCTTGCAGCCAGCCCCATAAATTTGATTACTTATTTAATTTAGACATTGGAATGTAGCCCATATCTTCTACTTGCTTTTCAAAGTCTTTACCTTTTACATAATCAATGTAAGCTTTCGTTGCTTCTTTCGCTTCACCTTTTGTTACCATGTACTCGTAAGACCAGAATGGATATTTGCCAGACGAAATGTTTTCAACTTTTGGTTCAGCGCCATCAATTTTCACTGTTTGTAGTGCACCTTTTTTATCGCCAACCATGTAAGACATTGCTAAATAACTTACTGATCCTGGAGTAGAGTTAATCGCTTGCTCTACTGCACCGTTAGAATCTTGTGTAGTACCAGTTCCATCATTGATTTTCGCGTCTTTCATAATTGTTTTTTCAAATGTAGCACGTGTACCAGACGAAGCTGGACGATTAATTACGTTGATTTTTTCGTCTTTCCCGCCTACTTCTTTCCAGTTTGTTACTTTTCCAGTGAAGATATCTTGTACTTGTTGTACTGTTAAGTTATCAACTTTTACATCTTTATTTACGACAAGCGCGAATGCAATACCCGCAACCTTGTTATCTACTAATTCTTTCGCTTTTTCAGCATCTTTTATTTTATCTCCAGATGGAACATCTGAATTACCAATTTGTACTGCACCCGATGCTACTTGGTTAATCCCAGTTCCACTACCGCCACCTTGAACTTGAATAGAAACTTTTGAATTTTTCTCCATGAATTTCTTTCCAGCTTCCTCCGCAAGAGGTAGAAGAGCTGTAGAACCAGCCGCTGCAATCGTACCTGATAATTCTTGTTTTGTATTATCGCTTCCTTTAGCAGTTTCTTTACTAGCTGTATCTTCTGCTTTCCCACATCCAACTAACGCTCCTGCTACCACTAAAGCCGCTAAAGAAAATTTAATACCTTTTTTCATAACCATGTCTTGTACCCCCATTTGGATTATCACTTTTCGAATTCATTTTCTTTCGAACACAAATTCATTGTAGGACAGCAATATTATGTGAGTGTTAAGCAATCTTTAATTTTAAGTAAATAACGATAATAACCCTTAAAAGCTAGGAATCCCAAGATTTATAGTTAAAAACCCCAACAAAATCCACACTAATTAAGTTGTAATGTAAATTTATTCTTAACAATGTAAATTAAATGTAAATGTTTTTCACTCTTTTCCCCTTCTGCTTAAAAATACATTTACAAATCCATTATATTTTTTAACTTTTACATCCTTACTTTATTTACATTAAACAGAATTTCAGTAATATTTTTTAGTACAACTAAATAAATTGGAACAATTCTAAAAATAAATGAATATTTTTAAAGTACCAATTGACAGCATCATCCAATGTAGTCTACTATATTACTAACAAAAAGTTTACCTAAGGAAACTTTTTAAACTTAAACTAACAATATAGAGATGAGGTAACTTTTATGGTATCGGCTAATACAAAACCACTTTCCGAATTTAAGACAGGAGAGTTTGTACAAATTGAGAAGATACAATTAGAAGGAACTATGAAACGACGTTTATTAGATTTAGGATTTATCCCTGGCGCAACGATTAAAGTATTACAACGCAGTCCACTTGGAGATCCGGTCGCTTATCAAGTAAGCAACACAACTATTGCGCTACGCAAGGAAGAAAGTTCCCTTATTTTCGGGGTATTAATAGGAGATGATTTCAGATGAGCAAACATCGCATTGCTTTAGCTGGTAACCCGAATACCGGGAAAAGTACATTATTTAATACTTTAACAGGCTTAAAACAACATACTGGAAACTGGACGGGAAAAACTGTTTTGAAAGCTGAAGGGGAATATGAACATAACAGTAGTAAATATACATTAATAGATTTACCGGGAACTTACTCACTATATTCAAATTCTGCGGATGAAGAAGTAGCAAGGGATTATATTATATTTGAAAAACCAGAAGTAACTGTAGTTGTTATAGATGCAACTGCTATGGAGAGAAATTTAAATTTAGCACTCCAAGTGATGGAAATGACGAGCAACGTAGTCATTTGTATTAACTTAATTGATGAAGCTGAGAAAAAAGGCATCGTTATTGATGAAAAGAAATTAGCAAAATCACTCGGTGTACCTGTAGTTAAGATTTCTGCTCGTAATCGCGTAGGCATCGGTCATTTACTAAATGTCATTGCCAAAGTAGCAAATAAAAAACTAATTCCAACACCAATTAAAATTTCTTACAGCGAAAAAATCGAAAATATGATCCAGGAGTTAGAACCACAAATTTATAAAGTGTTCGGCGATACGTATCCAGCACGTTGGATTGCGTTACGTATATTAGATGGAGATAAAAATTTCTTAACTACACTTCAAAAACACCATAATGAACCACTTGTAAGGGAGGTCGTAATGAATGGAATCTCACTCAGCCAGTAAAGCTCTTCCATTGGACTATATTATTCAACATGCACAAACACTATCAAAAGAAGATATACGAGATGATATTGTCGGAGATATTTACCGAACATCCGCAAGCATATGTAAAGAATCTGTTCAATATACAAATACGGATAAATTGTATCGTTCTGAAAAACTAGATAAAATTTTCACATCTCCAATCTGGGGATTTCCAATTATGCTCGGTATTTTATCTATCATTTTTTATCTTACAATTGCAGGCGCTAACGTACCGTCTGATATGATTGCTGAGTTCTTCGGATGGGCCGAAGGGTATTTAACTTCTTGGTTCCAGGCAGCACATGCACCCGAATGGTTACATGGCATTTTAATACTTGGCTTATTCCGTGGTATCGGTGCTGTTATTAGCGTTATGTTACCACCTATGGCCATCTTTTTCCCTATGTTCGCACTATTAGAAAACTACGGGTACTTACCACGCGTTGCGTTTAATATGGACCGCTTATTCAAACGCTCTGGTGCACACGGCAAACAATCTTTGACAATGGCAATGGGCTTTGGTTGTAATGCAGCAGCCATCATGTCAACACGTATTATTGAATCACCACGTGAACGCATGCTTGCAATCTTAACAAACAATTTCGTTCCTTGTAACGGTCGCTGGCCTATGTTAATTTTAATGGCCTCATTATTTATGGCTGCTGGTTATACAGGTAGTATGCAAACATTGGTTACTGCTGGCGTTGTAGTTGGTATGGTTGTAATTGGTATTATTATGACATTAACCGTTTCCTGGGTACTATCAAAAACAGCTTTAAAAGGCGTTCCAACTCACTACACACTTGAGTTACCGCCGTACCGTAAGCCAAAGGTTTGGAATACAATTGTACGTGCAACACTCGATAAATCAGTCTATGTTTTAAAACGAGCTGTTGTTGTAGCTGCCCCTGCGGCTGCATTAACTTGGTTACTAGCTAATATTTTCATCGGTGACACAAGCCTACTTATGTATTTTGTAAACTTCCTAGATCCATTCGCTAAAATGTTAGGACTTGACGGCTTTATTCTAGCTGCGTTCATTCTTGGACTACCAGCGAATGAGATTGTTATCCCGATTTTATTAATGTCTTACTTATCAACCGGAGCTTTAACTGAAATAGATGATTTTAATCAAATTAAAAATCTATTCTTAGAAAATGGTTGGACTTGGTTAACAGCGTTAAACACAATGTTGTTCTCACTTCTTCATTTCCCATGTGGAACAACACTGGTTAACATATATAAAGAAACAAAAAGTGCAAAATGGACATTCTTATCGTTTGCAATCCCTACCGTTATCGCCATTGTTGTGACATTCCTCTCTACACAATTGGTACATTGGTTAGGGCTTGTATAAGCAAAGCATACATAGAAGGTATCCCCCTTCACATATGCTTTGCGCGAAAGAAACCTGAGATTATTCAGGTTTCTTTTTTTGTATATCAGTATTCCAAGGCTGTGCTCCATACGTTGCGAGTTTCTTATGAATAAAGTATATGGCTCCCGGAAGAACCGCCATTAATATCGTGCAACTAATCCCCAATCCAGTAAACAACTTCCATCACCTTATTTCACTCTTTTCGGTAAAGCTGAACCAGAATGTTCAATTGTTGGATGAACATGAACAGTAATTTCAGCATTACTAAAGTAATTTTCACCTTGATCCCAATTCTTACTTATCTTTTTCCACTCTTTATAATTATGTCGCTTATATACTTCCCCTAATTCTAATACATCTACCTTATATTTTTTTTGAACAAGCTTAATCGATTTTTGGATGCGTTTCTCCATTTCCTCCGAGATATCCTTCTCTAAACGCTTTTCATTCAAAACCTTTATATGATTACTAAAGTGCAATTCGGCCAATGTACCATCCATAGATAAATGAATATTAAACTTCGGTTTTGTAGCATTCTTTGTAGATACTTTAATCTTTCGACGAAGCTTATGAATTTCATATGTAACAAGTTGACCCTTTTTACGAATGGTAAAAAAACCTCCAATTTTTTTGCCTATTATATAATTCATGCCCAATGTTTGTTCCCCATTCAAACGCCCCACACACTTATTATCCTTCCCTCGAAACAGCGCTGCCCCATCCATTTGTACCCCTTGTTTGGTTAGACGGAGAATAGGTAATACAAAACTTCTCTTGGAAATCATCTTTTCCTGTATTTCACCAATTCTTGAGGCTTCAATCATTTGAGCATTTTTAGGAGGGTGTTCAGCTAACATATCAATGTACTGTGCTGGTAAGTTTTCAGGTTTTGCACTCTGCTTTAAAATCGCCTCTGCATTCTCCTTTGAAACGAACAAACGAATATTTCTTCTCATTTCATGATCGCGAATATATAAATCTAACGTATTTTGTAAAACATATGGCTTCGAAAGTAATTTTTCAGAGAAAATGATCACTTGTATATGTGGGAAAAATAATGAACGACTGATTTTTTTTGCGATAATTCGTACTTGTTCAAACACACTATCCGCTTTCGCACTCACGTTAATATAATTCTCATTATCTCCTCCCCCTTGCCCACCCTGTTGCGACAATTTACTTGGAAGTACCATCTGATACGTCCCTTTCATAATTGGATTCGATTGCTTTTCTTTCACAATATCGTAAGCCGCTCCTACTACAAACCCTCTTTCTTCTATCTCCTCTAACTCAGAACACCCACTCATAAATCCAGCTAAAACCATAACCATTATAATTTTAAGAAGGTGTTTCATTTCCACCATTCCTTCTTTTTATTTTATATACAATAAAGACTAACAAAGGCGCTAACACAACAAACCCCATATCAATCCAAGCTAAATAAGTTCCATAATGCGATAGAGTCTCCACATTACCAGGTATCATATTTACCATAAAAATAATAGGAGCAGTCACAAAAATGAATACGTGTTTCTTTACTTTTGGAAACATAGCACAAAACAATAAAGATGCGATGTCATAATACATTGCTGTAGTGTTATAAATAGTAATAATCCAAGTAGTAAAAAAAATCGCATCAAATCTTTCTAAAAACCCTCCACCAATTTCAATTTCTTTCCCTAGTTCAATTGTTGGATATGTCAATCCACGTGTTGTCATATATGTAAAAACACTAATACAAGTTGCATAAATTAAAATGTATGACAACACGTTTACCATCACTGCTTTTGCAACTGCCATTGGTGCCTTTTTTGCTGTCTTATCGTTCAACATAACGGCATAAAACAGAGCTACCTCAAATCCGATAAATGTAAAAATAGAATTTTTAACTCCTACAGCATATTGACTGATATCCGTTTGAAAAGCTGGTAGTAAATTATTTATTTCCATTAAATTTATATTCAATAAAGAAAGAAGCACTATCGCAATTAAAACAATAGGTAGGAATAGAACATTTAACCTTAATAAAGCTGCCCTCGATCCAGCTATCCCATAAACAACAACTAATAAAAAGAAAAAAGACAACAGCTGCACTGGTGTATCACTAAATAAATAAGTTTGTGAAATAATTGCAATCATCCGTGATTCATATGCTGTCAAAGCCCCAAACGTCAATACTAAAACTATACTAATCGTGTATGCCACCGGCTTCGTCAAATGTGCACTCGTATATTGAACAAAGTTTTGTTTTGGGAATAAAATAGCTACCCTCGTTACAAACCAGCCTAAAACTGCACATATTAATCCGCCCAAAAGCAAAATAATCCAACCGTCCGAAAATAAAGTTTGCGCAGCAATATCTCGAGGCATAGATAATGCACCTATACCAATAATGGTGGATGATACCGCAAACCCAATTTCCCGAGATCCAATTTCTTCATCGCCATACTCAAATGGTTTCAATTATTCTCGCTCCTTTGGACGTATTGTAGAATCTTTCGTTTGTAAATATTCCGGTCTCTCTTTCAACATTGATTTTGGCATGCGAATAAACTCTTCTTTCCAATCTTTATAAAATGCAGGAGCAATTGGAGTTGTATACGGTACACCAACACTTGTTAAATTTGTAATATGAACAGCAAGCGCAATAAGAGCTAGAATGATTCCATACAACCCAAAAGCAGTTGCTGCTAATACAAAGACGAAAAGTAAAATTCGAAACGTAATTGTGATGCTATACACCGGAAGTGAAAATGTAGCAATAGCTGTAACTGCAATAATGATAACTAAAAACGGATTTACAATCCCTGCGTTCACCGCTGCTTCTCCAATTACTAGACCACCTACAATCCCAATTGTTTGCCCCATCGGTTTCGGCAACCTAATTCCTGCTTCTCGTATTAACTCCATCGTTAATGCCATCATTAACGTTTCAATATATGCAGGAAACGGAACACCTTCTCTTGCCCCAGCAATTGAATAAGCCAATTTAGAAGGAATAAGTCCTTGATGATATGAGACGAGCGCTACATACATCGCTGGCATTAAAATCGCAATTATACCAGAACCCATCCTCAAAATTCTTAATAAAGTCCCTATTACCCAACGCTCATAATGATCTTCCACAGATTGAAAAATATCAACAAATACTAGCGGAGCTATAAGGGCAAACGGTGATCCATCCACCAAAATAGCTGCCTTTCCTTTCGCTAATGAGGCCACAATATTATCAGGCCTTTCCGTATTTAAAAACTGCGGAAACGGTGACAAATTATTATCTTGAATTAATTGCTCAATCGTACCCGTCTCAAAAACGACATCTGTCACTATTGACTGAAGACGCCGATCTAGCTCTTTTACAATGTAAGGATTAATAATGTCTTCTATATATACTAAAGTCACTTCTTTTTGGGATCTCTTTCCCATAATATAAGATTGAAATCTCAGCTTTGGGTCACGTAAACTACGGCGAATTAACATCTTATTCACGTTAATATCTTCATTTAATCCAATCCTCGGTCCACGTATTAAATCTTCTGTTACTGGCGGTTCTAAACTTCTTTTTTCCCAAGCTCTACTATTAATCAGAATAGCGGTTTGAATATTATCAATTAATATAACTGTATCTCCCGCTAAAATTGCATTTATAATATCCGGAAACGTTGTCTTCTTACCAACTTCCGCAATAGAAATAAAACGATCCAATAACGTTTGAACAACAGCTTCTTCTTTTTGTACTTCTTCATATTGAAGTGTACGAACTACATATTTATAAACATTATCCTTATCTGTTAACCCACATAAAAAAACAACAGCACAACGTGTATAACTGCCAGCAAGGACAACTTCTCTAATTGTTAAATCATTAGGTGAACCTAACTCGTCCCTAATTTCTTTCATAACTTCAAACAAGTTACCTTTTAACTCTAACAACTTCCCCACCTAACTTCCTTTTCAACAAGTTTTTAATTAGATTCCGCTAATAGAAGGAAATATATACAAAAAAGAGCTATCTCTTTTCAAAGATAGCCCTAACACACGAATCACTTTTCTACTATTATATTGTCTGTCTTTATAGACACACTTTTCGTAAACCCACTAACGATAAACATCACAATCATATTCATTAACAATGCAACTATACCTACATTTAAATCTTTTATATATTGGGGGAAACCCGGAAACATCGTAGCTATAGTTGAACCAGATAAAGTAATATATGCGACCACTAACAAACCAATCCCCATTCCTGCAATTGCCCCTTGCTTCGTAATAATCTGACGTGGAAACAAACTACATACAAGTGCTGGGAAAAGTTGTGTCACTATACTATATCCCATTAAAAGAAGTGCCCCTATCGTTTCTCCACCTTTAAAAGTGAACAAAACAGCTACAAGCGTTACTACTGGAACAAATAATTTCGCCGCTTTGGCAACTTGTCGATCCGAAGCAGTTGGGATCATTGTTCGGTAAATATTTTTCGCTAATAATGTAGAAGCGGCCATGACAAGCATAGAACCCGGAACTAATGCTGTTAAAACCCCAGCACTACCAATAATCCCAATAAACCACGGATCAAAAGTTTGAAGAGCCAGACGGAATAACGAAAGGTCTACATCCCCTCCCTTTAATCCAGGAACTTGCAAGATAGCTGCAAACCCTGCAAAGAACACGAAAAGTAAAACTAAAGAATACAATGGCATAATTGCCGCATTTTTACGAAATACTTTTTCATTTTTTGCAGAGAAAGCAGAAGCGAATGTATGGGGCCACATATAGAAACCGAGAGCTGTTAATACAATAGTAGAAACAAACCAAGAAATGCTCATTCCTTCATCAGGTAAAGATAAAAAGCCTGGTTTTGCTGCTTCTACAGCTTCGAACATCGGCTGAAATCCTCCATAATAATGATATGGTAAATATATACCTAAAAACATAACGATAAACAGTATCATAATATCCTTCAAAGCAGCTGTCCAAGCAGAGCCATGTATACCTGAAACCATTACATATATCGTTATAACAATTGCGCCAATCCACACTGCAATAACTGGTGATACCCTTCCGTAAGACGCTTCCGAAACGATAATTCCTAATCCTTTTAACTGTAAAACAAGGTATGGGATAATCGAAATAACCCCAATGATAGAAACGATAATGCCAAGTGTCTGACTCTTATATTTCTTCACAAAAAAATCCGGCTGTGAAACGAGATTATGCTCTTTCGCATACTTCCAAACTGGCGGCAATAAAAAGTAAGATAAAATATAAGCTAATGCACCATAACCTAAAATATAGAAAGTAGGTGCTCCTTTACTATATGCCCATCCACTTCCACCTAAAAATGTGAATGTCGTATAAATTTCACCTGCCATAAGGAGAAAAACAAAAACAGTGCCAAATCCTCTTCCACCAACTGACCATTGTTCTAAATTCATATCTTTTCCATATTGCGCCCGAATTCCTAAAAATAGTGCGAGAAACAAAAACAAAATAATGATAAGTAATGCGGTCATTTTACATCCCCCTTATTAGCAGGATCGAATACGTACACAATCCCCATACAAAGAGACGTAATGAGAACCGATAATAATACCCAAAATAATAAAAATGGCATCCCTAATATGTAAGGAGTAACTGAATTAACAAATACAGGTCCAATAACTAAACAAAAAACTGGAATAAGCGCTAATACGTGTATTTTCTTCATCTCATTCTCCTTTACTTATAAAATTCATAATAGATGATACAAAAACTTCCACGCCAATCGGTAATGCATCTTCATCAATCGTAAAACGAGGGTGATGGTGAGGATATATAATTCCTTTCTCTTTATTTCCCGCTCCGATAAAAAAGAATGTCCCTGGTGCCTTTTGTAAAAACGCTGAAAAATCTTCCCCGGCCATCGTCGGCTGTAAACGAGTAACTCGTTCCCTTCCATAAAGCTGTAATGCTGTTTGCTCAATAATCTCTGTAACTTCATAGTCATTTACTACTGGTCGATATCCATATTCATAAGAAAACGTATATCCCGCTCCGTAAGCACCTGTCACATGCTTCACAATCCGCTCAATCCTTTGCTCTGTTTCTTCTCGCAATTCATGTCTTAAACTCCGCACTGTCCCTTCAATCTCCGCTTGTTCTGGAATCACATTATGAGTTGTCCCAGCATGAAATTGCGTAACAGATACTACAAGGGAATCTAACGGATTCGTGAGGCGAGATACAATTTGCTGAATTTGTGTAACAACTTGTGTGCCGATGGCAATACTATCAACCGTTTCATGAGGGATTCCAGCATGTCCACCTTTTCCTTCTATCGTAATTTTAAAAACATCTGGGGCAGCCATTGCAGGACCATAAATTACACCTACTTTCCCAACCTCTAACGACGCCCAAAGGTGAGCACCAATAATATAATCCACACCTTCCATTACACCTGCTGCGACCATTTCCTCTGCACCACCAGGAAAGTTTTCTTCAGCATGTTGGAATAGAAAACGAATCTCCCCTTTAATCTTCTCTCTTTCTTCTACTAACTTATGTACGACTCCAAGTAATATCGCTATATGTCCATCATGACCACATGCATGCATCACACCTGGGTATGCAGAAATAAAATCAAACTCATTTTCTTCATGAATAGGAAGAGCATCCATATCAGCTCGAACTGCAACTATTTTACCAGGTTGCTTACCAATCAACCTTGCCATTACACTATATTTAGTAGGTCTTGACACTTCTAAATATGGGATTTTCCGAAGTATATCGAACACAAACTGCGATGTTTTCTCTTCTTGAAAAGATAGCTCTGGATACTTATGAAAATGTCTTCTCCACTCAACCAACTGATTCTTTGACAAAACAAGTTCTTTTGCAACATCCATTTCTCTTCTCTCCTCCTTCACCAAGTTAAATGTTATTATAACGTGAATCGTTAACTTTTAAAAGAATCTTCTGAATTTTCAATCTCAATAATTTAAAAATAAAAAGCCATCAAAAAGATGACTTTTTCATTATTATAAAATAGTAATCGCTTGTTTCCCCATTTGCTCCCAAGCTTTCTCAAACTCTGTTCGCGGAACAGCCAAACGCGGATTATTTTTAAGCGGATCATTTACATACACAAAGTTTTGATCATATCCAATTACTACTACACTATGCTCAAAATATGTAATTTTCACTTCGCCAGAGCTTGTTTTCCATGTTTCAAAACTACTCTCAGCTAATGGCTTAAACGTTGTATTAATAATGACCCATACCGGCGAACCAGAACTAACTACTTTATACATATCTTGCACGTCTCTACCTGTTAAATTAACTACTTTTTCAGGAACATATTTTTCCGCTAAATTAAAAATAGGTTGATTATATACACCATATCCTGGCTCTGCCTTCGTATAAATATTTCCAACGAACCCCTCATAAGGATTTCCACGTAAACCATTTTGTTCAAATGGAACACGATAAATTTCGCTAGCAAGTTGCATCTTATCTACTTGCACACCTTTATATTGTAGCAACATAGCTAAGCTTGTCACTTCACATCCACGAGGTAATTCTGGTAACTGCTTTATAAACGGAACATTTTCAATCATAGTCGCTTCTTTCATTTCAGATAGAAACTCTAAACGGAATACTTGCGCCTTTTGTATAATTTTATCTTTCCCTATAAAAAACGCGGCAGCAAGTATAATTCCTAAAACAAAAAGATATTTTAACTTTTTCATTTTAAACAAAACTCCATTAATTATTATTTTACAGACATACCTCCTATCATTGTACCTTTCTTCTTACTAGTTTGCTAGAAAGATTCTGTGAATTATTGTTCACAACTAAACGTTATAAAATTCTAATTATTTTTAATAAAGAGAAAAAACAATATACTTTTCTGAATTATTTTGCTAAAATCAAAATAATTAACATAGTGAAGATATCACCTTGTTAATAAACATTCTTAGAGTATTTAGTCATAGTTCGTATTTTTACATACTCCACTCATTTCATAATAAATAAGCCGAGTATGTGTCACATCCCCCACTAATGATTAAAAACTCTGAATGAAAAGCAGTTTATACATACAAGAAAATAACGGGGTGAGGGCATATGAATCAACAAGTAGAACAAACAGATTTAAAACGAACAATGAAAAGTAGACACCTATTTATGATTGCACTTGGTGGTGTTATCGGAACTGGCCTATTTATGGGATCTGGTCAAATCGTCCATAACGCTGGTCCTGGTGGAGCTATTCTTGCATTTTTAGTCGGTGGATTTGTTATGTATTTAACGATGTTATGTCTTGGTGAATTATCCGTTGCTATGCCAGAAGCAGGTTCATTCCAAAGCTATGCAAGCAAATTTATTTCACCTGGTTTTGGGTTTGTTGTCGGTTGGATGTATTGGTTAAATTGGGCGGTTACAGTTGGAGTAGAGCTAACAACTGTAAGTATTTTAATGAAACGTTGGTTTCCAGACGTTTCTTCGTGGATTTGGTGTGTTACATTTGCAGCAGCACTCTTTCTTGTAAACGCTTTATCAGCAAAGGCATATGCAGAAGCAGAATTTTGGTTCGCAAGTGTAAAAGTCGCAACTATTGTTGTTTTCATCGTACTCGGTGGCGCAGTTATGTTCGGTCTACTAGACTTTAACGGAAAACCAGCTCCAATGCTTCACAATTTCACTGAAAATGGCGGATTATTTCCAAATGGTGCATTAGCTGTTCTTCTTACGATGATTACAGTAAATTACTCCTTCCAGGGAACAGAATTAATCGGAATTGCTTCAGGAGAAAGTGAAAATCCTGAAAAAACAATTCCAAAAGCGATCAAAAATACCATTTGGCGCACTCTATTCTTCTTCGTCCTAGCAATATCAGTTGTTGTAGGTTTACTCCCGTGGCAAGAGGCTAATCTAGTCGAAAGTCCATTTGTACTTGTATTTGATGTAGCTGGCGTTCCATATGCAGCAGACATTATGAACTTTGTTATTATTACAGCTGTATTATCTGTAGCTAACTCTGGTCTATATGCAAATTCTCGTATGCTTTGGGCGATGGCAAAACAAGGAATGGCAAGTCCAGCATTTACGAAGTTAACTAAAAAAGGTGTACCACTAAACGCATTGATTTTCAGTCTAATCTTTGCAAGTCTGTCTCTATTAACAAGTGTATTTGCGGCAGATACTGTCTTTTTAATTTTAACATCAATTGCAGCAATGGCTGCCGTTGTCGTTTGGATGTCAATTGCGGCTTCACAGTTTTTCTTCCGTAGAAACTTCGTGAAAAACGGTGGCGACATAAATGATTTAAAATATCGTACACCACTCTATCCGCTAGTTCCAATCGTAGCGTTCTCACTCAACTTCATTACATTTGTTAGTTTAGCTTTCATCCCAGATCAGAGAATCGCTCTTTATTGCGGCATTCCATTTATGATTATTTGTTACATTTTATACCAAGTAAAATATAAAAAAGTTGTCACACTTGAACAACAACAGACTATCACACAAGGAATAAACTAAATATACAAAATATTCAGCTATCTTTCTTATGATAAGATAGCTTTTTTCTATTTCTTGGATATCCTGGTATAACTTTATTTATCTTAAAATTTTCACAATCACGTTTTTCTCTGGAAAATAGTTTACAATGTAATCAAGTTACAAATGATATTCACCTTAAAAAGTGTGCATTTGTGTCTATTTTTTAACAATATCACAAAAACTATTGCCTTCTATAAATTAATAGGTTTATATTGTTTTATTGGCATAGTTTCAATCCAAGGAGAAAGGAGATTTTCAATCGTGCAACTAAAGAAAGCATTTTGGAAGTTGGCTTCGCTTCTTCCGTTATCATTACTTCTGTTCCTCGGCGGCTGTGATAAGAAACTCGCAGTATTAAATCCGCAAGGACCTGTTGCAAAAGCACAGTATGATTTAATTGTTTGGTCATTCTTGCTTATGTCATTAATTATCGCAATTGTATTCATCCTGTTTACAGTCATCTTGATTCGTTATCGTGAAAAACCAGAGAATATGGACTACGAGCCACCTGAACAACACGGTAACACATTATTAGAAATTATTTGGACGCTTGTTCCTGTTATTATCGTTATCGCATTATCGATCCCAACAGTAAAAGCAACTTACGCTTCGGAAGAGGTTCCGAAAGAGTCCAAACATATTAAACCAGTTGAAATTTATGTTACATCTGCAAACTGGAAATGGTTATTCAGTTACCCAGAGGAAAAAATTGAAACCGTTAACTATTTAAACATCCCAGCTGGTGTACCAATTCAATTCAAACTGACTTCTGTCGGCCCAATGAATGCTTTCTGGGTACCAGAACTTGGTGGTATGAAGTACACAATGGATGGCATGATTATGGACCTTTATTTACAAGCTGATAAGCCAGGTTCTTACCTAGGCCGTAGCGCGAACTTCTCTGGTGAAGGATTCACTCACATGGAGTTCGAAGTTGAAGCAAAAACTAAAGAGAAATATGACAAGTGGGTTAAAGAAGTACAACAAACTGCTCCTAAACTAACAGAAGATAAGTACAACGAAATTGTTAAACCTGGTGTAGTTGGTCGTATGACATTCTCTAGCCATCACTTAGATTATGTAGATCCAAAATCACTTGAATATTGTGATTACAACTACTACAAAAACAAAAAATAATAGCTATAATTCCAACAGATTGGAGTGAACACAGTGAAGCTTGATGAATTCTTTGTCACAGGTGACCCGATTATTTACGGTGCAGACGCTTCTATCGTTCTTGTGACATTAGCAATCATTTTCGTACTAACAAAGTATAAAAAATGGAAATGGCTTTGGGACGAATGGTTAACAACTGTTGACCATAAAAAAATCGGAGCCATGTATATTATTTCTGCGGTTATCATGTTATTCCGTGGTGGTATGGATGGTTTAATGATCCGTGCACAGTTAACATTCCCAGAAACAACTTATTTAAACGCTGAACACTATAACGGAATCTTCACAACACATGGTACAGTAATGATTCTTTTCATGGCAATGCCATTCGTTATGGGATTAATGAACCTTGTAGTACCATTACAAATTGGTGCTCGTGACGTTGCATATCCGTTCTTAAATGCTTTAAGTTTCTGGTTATTCTTTGTCGGAGCAATGTTATTCAACATCGCTTTCGTAATCGGTGGTTCTCCAGACGCTGGGTGGACTTCTTACTTCCCAATGGCGGGTACAGAGTTTACTTCTGGTGTAGGAAATAACTACTACGCAATTGCATTACAGATTTCAGGTCTCGGTACGCTAATGACCGGTATTAACTTCCTTGTTACTATCTTAAAAATGCGTACACCTGGTATGACTTTAATGAGAATGCCAATGTTTACTTGGTCAATCTTAATTACAACAATTATCATTATTTTCGCTTTCCCAGTATTAACAGTTGCTCTTGCATTAATGACATTTGACCGTCTATTCGATGCTCACTTCTTTACGATGGCGAGCGGCGGTATGCCGATGTTATGGGCCAACCTGTTCTGGGTATGGGGTCACCCTGAAGTATATATCGTTATTTTACCGGCATTCGGTATTTTCTCTGAAATCATTAGTACATTCTCACGTAAACGTCTATTCGGTTACAGTGCGATGGTATACTCAATGGTTGCAATTTCTTTACTAAGTTTCGTCGTATGGCTTCACCACTTCTTCACGATGGGTGCAGGTCCAGCGGTTAACTCATTCTTCTCGATTTCGACAATGGCGATTTCGATTCCAACCGGGGTTAAGATCTTTAACTGGTTGTTTACACTGTATAAAGGACGTATTCGTTTTACAGTTCCAATGCTTTGGTCATTGGCATTTATTCCAAACTTCGTAGTCGGTGGGGTTACAGGAGTTATGCTTGGAATGGCAGCAGCTGATTATCAATACCATAACAGCTACTTCCTAATCGCTCACTTCCACTACGTATTAATTGCAGGTACAGTATTCGCTATGCTTGCTGGATTCACATTCTGGTATCCAAAAATGACTGGTCATATGTTAAATGAACGCCTAGGTAAATGGACATTCTGGATCTTTATGAGCGGATTCAACATCTGTTTCTTCCCAATGTACTTCTTAGGTTTAGACGGTATGACTCGTCGTATGTACACTTACTCTGAAAGTCTTGGATGGGGATGGCTAAACCAAATCGCATCTGTTGGTGCGGTAATGATGGGTATTGGCTTCCTACTTCTTTGCTACAACGTAATTTGGAGTGCACGTCACGGTGAACGTGACACAACTGGAGATCCATGGGATGGTCGTACACTTGAATGGGCAACTCAATCTCCTGTACAACATTACAACTTCGCGAAGCTTCCTGAAATTAAAGAAGCTGATGCTTTCTGGTACATGAAGAAACGCGGAGAAACAGTTACACCAGCAGCAGAAGATTTAAAACCAATTCACATGCCAAGTAACTCTGGTGTGCCTATTATTGCGTCTTTATTCTTCGGTCTTGCAGGTTTCGCATTAGTATTTAGCTGGTTCTGGCTTGCAGCAATCGGCGGCGTTGGTATTTTAGCTTGCTTAATCTATCGTTCATTCGATTATGACGATGGTTACTACGTAAGTGTTGATGAAATTAAAGAAACAGAACATATAGCATGAGAGGTGAAATGACATGGCGGCTTTAGATAAAAGCTTACCTTTGGAATATCAATCCGAACAAAGCAGATTGAATATCCTAGGATTCTGGATTTTTCTTGGGGCTGAAATTATGCTGTTCGCAACACTTTTCGCCTCTTATCTAGTCCTTGCTGGTCGTACGGCAGATGGCCCAACTCCAGCGCAACTGTTTGAACTTAAAACGCTTTTAATTCAAACATTACTACTTTTAACAAGTAGTTTCACATGTGGTATCGTAATTCACGAAATGCGTAAGCACAACCAAAAAGCAATGCTTGGATGGTTCATCCTTACATTACTTTTAGGTGCAGGTTTCCTATTCTTTGAAATCGAAGAGTTCATTATGTACATCGGTGAAGGCGCAACAATTCAAACAAGTGCTTTCCTATCTGCATTCTTCGTTCTTCTTGGAACGCACGGGGCCCACGTAACAGGCGGTATCATTTGGGCAATTTGTGTTATTATCCAAATTTTGAAACGAGGTTTAACACCAGTTACAGCTCGTAAAGTATTCATTATCAGCTTATACTGGCATTTCCTTGATCTTGTTTGGGTCTTTATTTACACACTAGTTTACTTGAACGGGATGGTGGCGTAAATGGGTCAAAATAACAACCAAGCAAACGGGCATGCGCATAGCGGATTCCCTTGGTCACACGTTTTCGGATTTATTTTATCGCTTGCACTAACGTTCCTAGCGCTATACGTGGCACTTTACACAAACCTGCCACTTTCAACGATCTTAACAACTATTATCGTAATGGCTGTTGCGCAAGCGTTGTTACAATTAATCATGTTCATGCACTTAAAAGAAGGAGAAGGAAGAGTTCAAATTCTTACAATGATATACAGTTTCTTCGTTGCAACTGCAACAGTTGGTTTAACTGTATGGATCTTCTTCTCAATGTAATGTACATGAAAAGACTGCTGAGATTTCTCAGCAGTCTTTTTTTATGCCCTCCCCTATTTCATCCACATTACGGAATTAACAACAGAATCATGAAAAGTATACTTATTATGACAAATGTTAAGAAAACTCTTTCTTTATGAAATCGAATCCATATGCGTTGCTTTTCTACCTATTATATGGCTAAATAGGTACTATATTTATTTGAAGGGAGAGAACGCAATGGAACATCACACTTCTGTTCTATCACTTATGGTTGTCGTTGCAATCGCGTTTTTCGTTCCCCTTTTGTTACAACGCTTTAAATTAAAAGCACTTCCTGTCGTTGTTGCAGAAATCATCGCAGGAATCTTTGTAGGTAAAAGTGGGTTTAATATTATTGAGCCAGATATGTGGCTTCAAGTCTTATCAACACTAGGATTTATCTTTCTTATGTTTTTAAGCGGTTTAGAAATTGATTTTTCTATCTTTAAACAAAAAGGGAAAAAGAATACGACAAACGAACCAAACACATTCCAAGCAGCAAGTATTATCTTCTTATTTATTTTCATCTTATCTTATGCCCTATCATTACTATTCGTATGGCTAGGATTTGTAGATAATGCAATGTTTATGACTTTAATTATTTCAACAATTTCTTTAGGTGTTGTCGTACCAACATTAAAAGAGAATAACTTAGGAAAAACAGCAATTGGACAAATCATTTTATTAGTCGCTGTTATTGCAGATTTAGTTACAATGATTTTACTCGCTGTATTCGTCGGATTAAATTCCGAAAGCGGCCAAAGCATGTGGCTCCTTCTCCTTCTATTCGGCGCTGGTATTGTTATTTACTTCATTGCAAAACGCTTTAAAAACATTCCATACTTAGATAGCTTAAAAGCTGGTAGTGTACAAATTGATACACGAGCTGTTTTTGCACTCATCTTAATATTAGTTGGTTTATCTGAATCGGTTGGGGCAGAAAATATTTTAGGTGCCTTCTTAGCAGGTGTACTCGTATCGTTATTATCACCAAATGAAGATATGGTTGAAAAACTTGATTCCATCGGATATGGTTTTTTCATTCCTATTTTCTTCGTAATGGTTGGTGTAAATTTAGAGGTTTGGTCTATTTTCAAAGAACCTTCTAGTATGCTCATGATCCCAATTTTAATTGTAGGACTCTTTATCTCAAAACTGTTACCATCACTCGTTTTACGAAAATGGTATCCACGTAATATCGTACTGGGGAGTGCCATCTTATTAACATCGACACTTTCTTTAGTTATTGCAGCTGCACAAATTGGTGAAAAACTAGGAATCATCAGTCCAAGTTTATCTGCTTCCCTTATTTTAAGCGCAGTTATTACTTGTATTTTCGCACCTATATTATTTAAAAAGATGTTCCCGAAAGTAGAAACGCCAAAGCCAAAAGTTTCTATTATTGGTGCGAGTAGAATTACCCTTCCGTTATCACTTGATTTAAAACGAGAAGATTATGACGTAACACTATATATGATGCGTCAAAATAAAATAAATGATGAGGAAGCGAAATCACATGACTTCCCTATCGTGAAATTAGATGATATCACAATTGCATCATTAACTGAACAAACAGCATTTCATGCAGACCGCGTTGTTGTTGCAACAAGCGATGATGAACAAAACTTATTATTAGCAGAACATGCAAAAGAGCTAGGTGTTGAACATGTTATTGCAAGTGTAGAAGATCCACTTCTACAAGAAAAAGCAACGCAAGAACATATCGCCGTATTCTCAACAATTAACTCTACACGTATTCTATTACGTGCACTAATTGATAAACCAAGTCTCGTGCGCTTAATTACAACAGCAAACGAAACAGTCCGTGAAGTTGAACTACGGAGTAATAAATATAACGGCGTTGCACTTCGTCGCCTTCCATTTTTAGGCGATGTACTAGTCATTCAAATTTATCGTGGGAATAAAGCATTAATTCCACATGGTGATACAAGACTACAACACGGTGATACCTTACTTGTAACAGGCTCAAAAGAACATATCGATACACTAAAAAGCATATTAGAATAGAAAAATGCCCCTCACATAATTAAGGGGCATTTTTTTCCATTTCATATGGTAAAATGTTACTATCACATATTATGGGGATGGATCACATTATGTCTATTGTAACTTTAGCTCTCTTATTATTAGCGGAAGTACTCGTTGCCATTATTCTCATCGGTGTTAGCATTGAAATTTGTAGTTATGGATGGAAAAAATCGAATGGAATAAAATACTCTTGCCTCTTACTTTCACTCCTTCTCGGAACTGCTAGCATACTCGGACTTTTCGCCGCACCTGCCTATTTCTTTATACAACTAACAGAAAAAGGTTTATAAGAAAGGATGTTAATATGATTACCGTGAAAAATATTGATGGATCTGAAACTTACGTATTACGTCAAAAAATTTTACGCCCGAGTCAAACATTAGCAGATTGTAAATACCCTTCCGACTATAAAACAGCCAGCTTTCACTTAGGCGCATTTATAAACGATAAACTGGTTAGTATCGCTTCCTTCTCAAAAGAAATATACCCTGACTTACCAGCCGGTATTCACTATCGTTTACGAGGAATGGCCACATTACCTGAATTTCGAAACAAACACGCTGGAAGCTCCTTAATTCAGAAGGCAGAACAAATATTACAAGAACGTCAAGCAAATATATTATGGTGTAATGGCCGAGTTACTGTAGCTGACTATTACAAGCGCCTAGGCTTTCAGGAACATGGTGAAATCTTTGAAATTGAACCGATTGGTCTTCATAAGGTACTATATAAAAGGATATAAGAAAAGCTTTCCGCAATACAGGAAAGCTTTTCTTATATTTCAATCTTCATTTTTTATTTTTTTCATATATATGTATATAAACAAACTAGGAACTAAAAAACAAGCAAACATAATAAGTCCTGTCATACTAATTTCCTTTATCGAAATATCTGGTGTTACAATAATACAAATAGCTAAGATCCCAATAACAATACCTACTGGAATTAATAATAACTTCATAAAATAATTGCGTGATACTCCCCCTGTATGCTCATACACTTCCACTGAATTTTTCAGATTTAAAAAGTTAATAACTATTATCCCGCCCATAAATACCATTAATAAATCTGAAATACTTTCATATCCTGTCCCTTGCAAAACGTAGCGATAAAAAACAATACCTAGTATGATGATATTTTGTAAGATAAAAACTAGTCTAATATGTTTTAGCCCCTCAATCATTAAACGTTCATCTTTCACGATTTTCATCCTATCACTCCTTTTCCTCCCAAAACAAATCATTCAATGTTTTATCTACCGCATAACAAATTTTTAAACATAAATCTAAAGACGGGTTGTATTTCCCCTTCTCAATTAAACTAATCGTTTGCCTTGTAACGCCTACTTTTTCTGCTAATTGTTGCTGTGTTAAATCTAACTGAACACGCGCGACTTTTATTTTACTTACAGCCATTCATGTTCCTCCTCTACCCTTAGTGTAACATATATATTCCATTAAGTAATTTATAATTTACATAATTAATTTAAGTTTCACTTTATTATACACAAAAAAGGAGCCTCTCATAAGAAGCCCCTCTCCTATATCTATATTATAAGAATAAATGACATCCAAATAAAATTGTAAATAAGTATAGTAACGGATGGACTTCCATCCCTTTCCCTTTCACAATCTTTAAAACTGGATACACTAAAAATCCAATTGCTATTCCATTCGCAATACTAGACGTTAACGGAATACCAACGAAAATTAAAAATGCTGGTAATGCATCTTCAAATTCATTCCAATTAATATCACGAAGACTTTGTGCCATTAAACTACCTACAATAATTAATGAAGGAGCTGTAATAGCAGCTACGCTTGATAAAGAAGCAATAACAGGGCTGAAGAATGCCGTTATAATCGTTAGACCTACAACTACAATACCTGTTAATCCTGTTTTACCACCCGCAGCAATACCAGCTGAGGATTCAATCGTCGCTGCTGTTGGGCTTGTTCCAAAGATAGAGCCTGTAGTCCCACCAATTGCATCTGCAATAAACGCTTTACCAAAACGTTTCTCTGTATTATCTGTAATTAAACCTGCTTGTTTAATTAAACCGAGTAATGCACCTGTTGTATCAAATAACAGTACAAGTAAAAATGAGAATACAACGCCATATAATCCGTATTCAATTACATCTGAAAAGGCGTTGATTGGATTTGAAACGATAATACCCTCTGGTAAATGAGGCGTCGCAACAATTTTATCCGTGAACTTCAGTTGCCCTGTAAAGAAGGCGATAACTCCTGTCACAATCATACTAATAAATAATGCACCGCTCACACGTAATCCCATTAATACCGCCGCTAATATTAAACCAATTAGAGTTAAAATAACGGCTGGAGAATGGAAGTCACCAATCGTAACTAAGTTAGATGGATGATCAACGATAATTCCAGATAGACGTAATCCAATAAAAGCAATAAATAACCCAATTCCACCTGCAATCGCATGTTTTAAACTGTCAGGAATTGCGACAATTAGCTTTTGCCTAAATGAAGTGAAAGATAATAAAAGAAAAATAATACCTGTTACAAATACCGCTGAAAACGCAATGACATATGTAATCCCCTCTGCCTGTTGAACAACAGAATAAGCAAAATACGCATTCATTCCCATAGCTGGAGCAATAACAATTGGATAGTTAGCTAAAAACGCCATACATAGCGTCCCTACAACTGTCGCAATAATAGTTGCCGTAAAAGCTTGATCAAATGGTACACCTGCATCAGATAATATTTTCGGATTGATGACAAGAATATACGCAAATGTAAAAAAAGTTGTGATGCCAGCTAAAAGCTCTTGCTTCACAGAAGTGTTATATTTTTGTAATTGAAACATGGTTATGTACCCTTCCTACATCTGAATTATTATCACACATTCTTTTCTTACTAGTATGTGAGAAAATATAATACTTAATCTTAACAATCAATAAAAAGAAGAGTCAATATATTCACTAATAGTTCGAATTTTAAGTTTAAGTCTGACAAGTACAGCTGTAGTACAGTTCACCATGATTATTTTTGTAGCATAACAGGTAGAAATGTTTTATAATTTGAAATAGTTAAATATTTAGTAAACGCATTCAAATATCGTTCACTCTACAAGGGGGATTCTTCTTATGCAGCAAACAAACAAATCTGGAACTTTAAACCGAGGTTTAAAAGAACGACATATTACTTTAATGTCGCTCGGTTCAGCTATTGGCGTTGGACTATTTTTAGGATCTGCCTCCGCTATTAAACTAGCTGGTCCTTCTATTCTACTAGGCTATATGATCGCTGGACTCGTTATTTTTTTCATTATGCGCGCACTCGGAGAAATGGCAATTGAACAACCTGTTGCCGGTTCTTTTAGTAAATATGCTTATGATTACCTTGGACCACTAGCTGGCTATATTACCGGCTGGAACTACTGGTTCTTATGGGTTGTTACTTGTATGGCTGAAATTACAGCAGCTGGCATTTACATGCAGTACTGGTTCCCAGATATTCCACGCTGGACTTGGGCTTTACTCGCTCTATTATTAATGAGTGCTTTTAACTTCTTATCCGTAAAAGTATTTGGAGAACTTGAATTTTGGTTTGCTCTCATTAAAATTGTCACAATTATCTGTATGATAATTGTTGGAGCTGGTATTATTTTATTCGGATTCGGAAACGGCGGTATCGCTACCGGCATTTCAAACCTTTGGTCACATGGTGGCTGGTTCCCAAATGGTTTTTCTGGATTACTACTCTCTTTACAAATGGTGTTATTCGCTTATTTAGGTGTTGAATTAATCGGTGTTACAGCGGGGGAAGCTCAAAATCCGAAAAAAACACTCGCAAAAGCAATTGATAACGTATTTTGGAGAATATTACTGTTCTACGTTGGGGCTCTATTCGTTATGATGGCAATTTATCCATGGAACGAACTTGGTGAGAAAGGCAGTCCATTCGTATTAACATTCCAGCAAATCGGTATCGCAAAAGCAGCAGGAATTATTAACTTTGTCGTATTAACAGCAGCTCTTTCATCTTGTAATGGTGGTTTATTTAGTACAGGCCGTATGCTATATACATTGGCTCAGCAGAAGAAAGCTCCTGAAAGATTCGGTCGTTTAAATAAAAATGGCATTCCAAGTCAAGGAATTGTAGCAACTGCTATCGTTTTACTCATTGGCGTTATATTAAACTATCTCGTACCTGCAAAGGTATTTACATGGCTCACTAGTATTTCAACTTTTGGAGCAATTTGGACTTGGGGAATTATATTAGTCGCTCAAATTAAATTCCGTAAAGGATTGCAACCTGATAAAAAGGATAAGCTAACATATAAAATGCCTTTACATCCATTAAGTTCATATTTTTCACTCGCTTTCCTTGCACTAGTATTAGGTATAATGGCGTATTCAGAAGATACACGAATCGCATTGATTGTCGGCCCAATTTGGCTTATCGGCTTAGCTATCGTGTATTACATGAAAGGGTTTCATAAGATTGATGAAACACCTAATTCAAAAATTAGTTAAACACAACATCCCTTCCTTATTGATTGGAAGGGATGTTTTTATGTCTATACAAATATTTCTCAACAAAATTCACGGTATTTTTACAAATTTTTAATATTTTTTATGTTTTCCGTCTTTATTTTTACAGAAAAATAAATTACATTATTAAAGCACATATATTTATTATTAGGGGGATTCTTCTATGAAGAATAAAAAATGGATTACATTTTCTTTAGCAACAGCAATTACACTAAGTATAGGGGCTTCGTTCATACCATCTACTTATGCAGAAAGCTCTGTAGACCCAGCTCCTGAAATTGCTGCAAAAGTTGTAAATCAAAACAATGGGAAAAAAGTATTATTCGATAATACACACGGTCAAACTGCCGGGACTGCTGACTGGGTTATTGATGGCGGCTTTTCTGATTTCGGAAACGGCATTGCCGAAAACGGATATCATGTAAAAGAACTTCGTAAATCAACACCGATTACATACGAAGATTTAAAAGACTACAATGTGTTTATCGTTCCAGAAGCAAATATTCCTTACAAAAAATCAGAACAAGATGCTATGTTACAATACGTGAAAAATGGCGGTAGTATCTTCTTCATTGCCGATCATTATAATGCAGATCGTAATAAAAATCGGTGGGACTCTTCTGAAGTATTTAATGGATATAGACGCGGTGCTTGGGATAATCCAGCAAAAGGAATGTCTAACGAAGAAGTAAATTCACAAGCTATGCAAGGAGTAGAAAGCTCCGATTGGCTATCTGATAACTTCGGTATTCGCTTCCGCTACAATGCAATTGGCGATGTTGCAGCTAAAAATATTGTGTCACCTGAACAATCATTCGGAATTACAGAAGGTGTTTCATCTGTAGCAATGCATGCTGGTTCTACTCTAGCCATTACCAATCCGAAACTAGCTAAAGGCCTAGTTTACCTGCCAGAAAACCCGTCAAAATGGAATAATGCTGTTGATAGCGGTGTTTATAATGGCGGTGGTGTTGCAGAGGGTCCTTATGCTGCAATCGCAAAAGTAGGGCTTGGAAAAGCTGCTTTTATTGGAGACTCTTCTCCCGTTGAAGATGCTACGCCAAAATACGTTCGTGAAGATTCTGGCCAAACAAAGAAAACTTACGATGGATATAAAGAAGAAAACGATGCAATTTTACTAGAAAATATCGTAAATTGGTTATCGAATAAAGAAACATTTACAAGTTTAGATCAAGTAAACGGTTTACAACTTGATTTACCTACTACTTTACAAACATTTGAACAACCAAACTTATCAACTGAGCCACAACCTGAACCTTGGAGTGCACCAAATGCAGGTTATCAATGGTTTAATACAAATACTTTCAAACCAGGTTCATACGGTTATAACGGTGCTGTAACAGCAAACGACTATGTAGTTACACACCCTAGCACTCTACCAAACAATGAAGTGTTTCAAATAAAAATTCAAGTGAACAACTTACTACCTAACACAACTTATAACAATTATTCTTTAGGTATCTTCACTACTGGCGGAACACAAGTAGCAAAAGTTCAAAATACAAATGGCACTTGGCCATCTACTTTTGGATATAGTAGTGCATTTTCTTTCACAACAAACAGCTTAGGTTCTGCTGAGAAGCTTGTAAATGTGCAAATCGATCCAAATACTACTGGACAAGCAACGCTTCGTTTACGTCAAAATACAACAGCGAAATATAGTGAGACTGTAACGATTAATAAGAAATAATAAAAAAGGCAATCCGGATATGGATTGCCTTCTTTTTACTTCTCTTCTTTTGAGAAAAACATCCTTGAAATAACGATACCTATACTACCCACTATCAAGAATAACACTGCTCTAATCATCATTGACACTTCTGGTAAGTCCAGAAGGAATAGCTTCCCTATCGTTACAACTAACACGACTAAGCCAGCATACAATACTTCATTCATATTTTTATTCCGTCCAAGCCAAACTGCAAATAATGCATATACCATCCATAATAACGATACAGATACGCTTATTATACTTCCATCTGTAGAAAGCACTTCACCGACTCTAGTGATTGCAATAAATACGATAACCATAAACCAATAGAGTGTTATTGAATAAACATATTTTCCAAAGCTCATCAACACATCTTTCGCTTGTTTCATGCAGTAATAAAATGTACCTATTAAAATAATATGAGCAACAAAGCCTGCCGAAATAAATTGATCAAACGGGCTAAAAATAGTCTGTATCATTCCAATTGCGTAAACCGTCGCACTAACATACAATTTTATCTGCTGTTTTCCTTTAATAGAAGTCACCATACCGAGGAAACCTTGTAATAATAGTACAATCGCTGCATTCACTAAACTATACTCATATAAAATCGCTAAACTAAATGCCCCCATTGCGAAACCAAATAAAAGATTTGTAAATGTAGAATGTCTATTCTTCCTATATTCAAACACGAACATAATAGCGTGCACGAGTGCACTAATCATTAATCCCCATGTTGTAAATTCAGGTATTTTTGAAATGGCTAATATGAAAAAAACGGCATTCGCACTAAATATCGCCAAGCGTGGCTCTACTATAAAACTTCTCTCCGTAAACATATGCCAAAATAATAGTAAGTGAATCAAACCATAAACTACTGTTAACTGTACTTGCAAATCCTCTACTAACATTGACATAACAGTAAAGAAGACTAAAAGAACAATAGCAGCAACAGCATAAGAAATCATATATAAATACTGATAACGATTTTTCAACGCATACCATAATAAGCTAAGCGTTAGTATCGTCTCATATCCAAAGAAAATATACGGATTAGGAGTCGTACTATTTAATAAGAATGGCACGAAGAAAGCTCCTACTGCTACAAAGATAGTAAGATATTCTGATTGATACCTCTTCGCTATATAAATACCTAAAATGACCCATGCAATATTACATAGAAACGCGACACTTGCTGGAATAAATCCATATAAATAATGTGCCGCAAATGTTGTTAAAACTATACCTGTAATACTTCCTCCTGCTAATACTAACCCTAATGCTTGCCGCGCTCGTTTAATTTGAATATCCCCTATATAATAAAAACCGATAGATAGGACAATACCAAACACAATTCGTATTGCTGGTGTTAATAAACCAGCATCTACCCCTGCTTTAAATAACCAGATTACTCCAAGTAACATAATGCCGACAAATACGCGTGGTAACCAAGTTTGGCAAAACTTTATAATATTAAATGGTTCTGGTTTAAAAGCAGATATATCCACTTGTTTTACCTCACGTTCTTGCACAGGCTCTTTTATTGTAACTACTTCTTCTTTTTGTTTTTCCTCTATTACCGTTTCAATGTATTCTTTCTTTTCCTTACTAACATGTTGCTGAGCATTTTCTACTTCTATTTCTCTTTGTTTTGCTTTCAATTCAAAGAGTGCTTCTTGAATCGTTTCAATTGCCGTTTCGAGTGCTTCTATTTTCTTATTCAAATCCTCCTTCATACGCTCCCCCCTCATCATCCGTTCGAAACCTATATATTACCAATTACCTTTATCATACTCTTAGTCTATTCATTTTCAATACTATTTTTCAAAAAAAGAAAGGTGTTTTCCGAAATCGGAAAACACCTCTTACTTATTTCTTCTTATTTAAAACAACACTAACGATAACACCAATACAAGCACCTATAATAGCTGGAATAATCCACCCAACACCTTCTGTATAAAACGGAATGTATTTCAATACTGATGTCCACTGATTCATCATTACATTTTTATTAAAAATATCAATTGCACTAAATACTGCTACAATCACAATTGTAACAGTATATATGCATACATACTTCCCAATATACTTATGGAATAGGCCTAAAATAATAAGCGTTAATGCAACTGGATAAATAAATCCAAGAATCGGTACTGATACTTTTAAAATTTGTGTTAATCCTAAATTAGCTAAAATCATACTAACAAAACTTAATATAAACGTCCAAACTTTATACGCTACTTTCGGAAATGCACTTGCGAAAAATTGGCTACAAGATGTAACAAGTCCGATTGAAACACATAAACACGCGATCGTAAAAATAAGACCTAATAAAACGACTCCACCTTGTCCAAATAATGTAGTCATCACTTGTGCTAACACTTGCGCGCCATTATCAAATGTCCCTAATGAGCCACTCATTGAACCAACATATCCAAGTATGACATAAATAATAGATAATAATAGTCCTGCACCAATTCCAGCAATACTCATATATTTTGCTAAACCTTTATCATCTTCAATACCTTTTGCACGAAGAGCATTTGCAATCACAATCCCAAAAATTAAAGCTGCTAATGCATCCATCGTTAAATATCCATCTAAAAATCCTTGGAACATAGGCGCTTGTCCATAGTTTCCAGCAGCCTCTTTCACACTACCTACTGATGTAAACATACTCTTTATAAAGATAAGAGCAATCATACCTAATAATAACGGTGTTAAAACCTTTCCGAACAACCCCATTAATTTAGACGGTGATAAACTTAACCAGTACACAATACTAAAGAAAATAACTGTGTAACATAATAAAACTACGCTACCCGATTCCGAGAATAGCTGACCCGGTCCCATTTCAAAAGCTAAACTGCCTGCACGTGGTATACCAAGACCTGGTCCAATAAATAAATACACGATACACGGAAAAATAATGGCGAATGAAGAATGAACTCTACCCGCTAGCGTTTGAAAACTTCCTGCTTTCGCAATCGCAATAACCCCCAATATAGGAAGACCTGTTGCTGATATAATAAACCCTACTAATGAAATCCACACATGTTCTCCTGCTTCATACCCAAGAAAAGGTGGGAATATAAGATTCCCTGCTCCAAAGAACATCGAGAATAACATAAGACTAATAAGTAAAATTTCTTTTTTCTGTAACAATTTCATTTCTTTCTCCTTCTTTAATTCCATCTGTTATGAAATCAATTTCACATATAAAAAAGTGCAATAATTCGCTTCCTAACAAAGAAAACATAGTCCATAGTCTATCACAAAAGAAACACCCCTTCTATAGCTATCCCTCTTTTCCAATTTCTTCTGAAAAATTAACCTTTATTGACTTATAATAGTTAATAAGGTAAAATATTAAATGTACAAAATTATTAACTTTGTTTTTGTTTGTGTCAGGAGGAAAATAACATGGAATCAACGATACAACTAGAAAGAGAACAACAAAGAAAAAAGAAACATCCTCCAGGTTTATACTTACTCTTCTTTACAGAGATGTGGGAAAGATTTAGTTACTATGGATTACGAGGATTATTAACATTATATTTAACGACAGCTTTAGTAAGCGGTGGTCTTGGGTTTAGTCCCGCATGGGCACTCTCTATTTACGGATTTTATACTGGAGCCTGCTATTTCACACCAATGATTGGTGGATACTTAACAGACCGTTTTCTAGGTAGACGAAAAGCGATCACAATTGGTGGTATAACAATGGCAATCGGTAACCTTACACTATTTGCCTTGCAAAACCAATTGGGCCTATACCTCGGATTAGCGCTTATTATTATTGGTAATGGATTCTTCAAACCGAACATCTCTACACTGGTTGGAGAATTATACGAAGAGAATGATCCAAAACGTGATAGTGCATTTACCATTTTCTATATGGGTATTAACGTCGGTTCATTTTTAGCTCCACTCGTTTGCGGATTTTTATCAGAAAATTTATTCAAAACAACAGTTGATGGCGTTGTACATTACGGATTCCGTTACGGTTTCTTAGCCGCTTCAATCGGAATGATTGTTGGACAAATTTTATTTACAACACTATCAAATCGCTACCTTGGTGATATCGGTAAAAAACCAACTCGCGATTTGCAAGCTGCTGCTGGACAACCATCAGTAGGAGATACACCGTTAACAAAAAAAGAAAAACAACGTACTGCAGTTATCGTCATTTTAACATGCTTCGTTGTCTTCTTCTGGGCTGGCTTTGAACAAGCTGGTAGCTCATTAACATTATATACAAACAAATTTGTAGACCGCTCAGTGTTCGGATGGGAAGTTCCAACATCTTGGTTCCAATCGGTCAACCCATTATTTATTATTTTACTTGCTCCAGTCATTTCAGCATTATGGGCAAAACTTGCAACTCGCAAGCGTGGGGATTTAAAAATCCCAACCAAAATGGGACTTGGTATGATTCTACTCGGTATCGGTTATATCATTCTCGTTATCGCTACATTAAAAACAGGTAGTGATGAACATAACATTACAGAAAAAGCAAACTTACTATTTATCGTCTTTACGTATCTTTTCCATACGTTAGGTGAGCTATTCTTATCACCTGTTGGACTATCAATGGTTAGTTCTCTCGCTCCAGTAAAACTAGCATCTTTACTAATGGGCGTATGGTTAGCGAGTTCAGGTATCGCCAACATTTTAGGTGGACAACTTGCAAGCTTCACAACTTCACTTGGATATGCTGAAGTATTTACAGTTATTGGCGCTGTAGCAATCGTTTTAGGTTGTGTTTTATTACTAATTTCCAAAAAATTAGTGAAGTGGATGGATTAAAAAAAGATGAGGGATTTCCCTCATCTTTTTTATTTCTTCGCCTTCGATCCTACTAAATCACCAGCAACAACATAACGTTTAGAATTATCTTTCACAGATACACATGTAATAAGCGTTATCTCATCTTTTCCGTGATCCTCGACAACTTCCCATTTATCAGGAGTTACTTCAGATACACCAGTAACCGCATACTCATATTCGTTTTCATTATCATACAAATAAATTTTATCGCCTTTTTTCAAAGATGCTACATCACTAAACAAAACACCTTTTTTAGACATGTTATGTCCTGCTAATGCATAATTCCCTTTTCCCATTACTTGATTTTCTTTTACTGTTGCTGCACCTGACAATAGGTTTTTCTCAGTAGAAGATTTTAAAACAGGAAGTTCTATGGAAACACTTGGAATCGAAATACGACCAATTACCTGCTTTTTATCTAATGATGCATTCGCTACTTCAGCTAAATCTGGTTGATCAATTTTGGAAGCATCTACAAATTCCGTCTCATGCTTTTCATAATTCATCTTTTGAACAGCTTGCACATTCGCTGTCTGTTTCTTCTCTGCCTGATATCCATCATAAAATGGCTTTCCAATTAAAACACCACCTACAACAAATAGAAGGATTGCTACTATACTATAAATTCTTTGCTTATTCATATACAATTCCTTTCCCTTACAAAATCTTACTCTATATAAAATGATAAAATAATATTGCTATATGTACAAGTGTAAGCTGAAAGAAACCTTCTTGCATGTGCAAGAAGGTTTCTTTTTAAGCAATTTTATTTCGATATAAGGACACGTGAAAAATCGTCATCTGAATAAAGAAGATACTAAACACAATATATATCGGATATGCAGGAACATATAGATTAACAATTGGGGAAAGAGTTAAAAAACCAACCGCACAAGGCAACACGAACCATAGTGACATAAATGTAGTACGACAAGCCTTTTCTGTAATTGCCTTTTCTCGCTCATCTTCTTGAGGAAATAATAGCGGAAACATCCAATACGAGAGCTCTTTATATTTTTTCTTTTGAATTTTATAAAGAACAGTCGATACAATACCAAATATTAAAAGTAATGCTAGCGGCATTAAACTCAATGAAACTTCGAATGGTACTCTCTCTGTTTGAATAAAATTAGCAACTTCAATAGTAAAATAATACAACTCAATAAATGCCCAACCTGCTAATACCATTAAAAGTACATTTAACATATAGGAAAATACAAGTCTATTCATCCTCTTTCCCCTCCTTATTTAAAACAAACACATCTTCCATTTTCAACTGAAATACATCGCAAATTGTAAGTGCTAATAACAAGGAAGGAACATAATCCCCTTTTTCAATTGCAGCAATTGTTTGTCTCGTTACTCCCACTTTTTCTGCTAATACACTTTGCGAAAAATTAAAGCGAGCTCTTAACTCCTTCACTCTATTTAAAATGGTCAATTTTACCACCTCTCAATTTCATTGTATGCTTTACTTAACAAAATGTAAACTCAACTTAACATTATTTTTATAAAAAAATCCAACTTTACGTATTGTAAAGTTGGATTACGTGTTAGTTTAAAATTGTAAGCTTAACATTTTTTCTGCCCCACTTACTAGAAGAAGCTTTATCTGGCATTAAAACATCAATTTTATGACCTTTAATCGCGCCACCAGTATCTGCTGCAATTGCTTCTCCGTATCCTTCAACATATACGCGAGAACCTAATGGAATAACAGATGGATCTACCGCAATTAATTTCATTCCTGGGTTTGCAGTTAAATTATAGCCTCCCCATGCAGAATATACTTGTTGACCTGGTCCATAACCATTTTCAGCTGGGTCTGCTGTATACGCTGTTGCATGTACATAAAGTTCTTTTCCGCCAGCAGTTGGCTTAGAAGGTTGTGCAGGTTCTACATTTGAATTATTATTTTTAGATTGAGCTGGCTTACTAGCTTGTTCTTGTTCTTGTTCTTGCTTTTGCTTTTGCTTTTCAGCAACATCTGCCTGTGCCTTAGCTAAAGCTTCTTGCTCAGCCTTTGCAGCTGCCTCTGCTTTTGCACGCTCTTCTGCTGCAATTCTTGCTGCTTCTTGCTCACGAGCAATTGTTTCTTGAACTGCTTTCATATTTGATTCGATTTTAGCTTTTTCTTCTGCTGCTAAATTAAGTTGGCTTGCAACCGCATTATATTTAGCTTGAACTGTTTGTAAGTTATCTTGACGCTTTTTCAAGTTATCTTGCAACTCAGCTTGTGCTTTTGCTAATTTTTGTTTGTCTACTACTAAAGATGCTTCTTTTTCATCAATTGTTTTCTTATCTTCTTCAATTTGACGAAGATCTTGTTCTTGTAGACGTAAAATTTCTTTATCAGCTTCTAGAATGGTAGAAACTGCGTTCATACGTTGTAAGAAATCTGCAAAGTTTTTTGACTCTACTACAACTTCTACTACTAAACTTGTATTTGAACTGTTTTGAACAGAAACCATACGTTTTCTCATAATATCCTTACGAGCAAGGACCTTATCTTCTAAAACGACAATTTCATTCTTTTTTTGCTCAATCTGCTTATGTGTTTCATCAATTTTACGTTGAATAGCAGCTTGATCCTCTTTATTTTTTGCAATTGTATTATTTAAATTATGTAGTTCGTTTTCGATACCTTGAATTTCTTTACTAACAGCTTGCTTCTCTTGCTCTTTCTTTTGCATATCTGCATCATTTTGCTGCAATTGCTGTTGCATGTTGTTAAGTTTCTCGTCGTTTGACTCTGCTTTTACAGCGACTGTACTAGAAAGACCGATAATGCCTGCTAATACTAGACTACTGATTCGCTTAAAATAGTTCATAATCCGACTCCCTTCTTATACAGTTATACATGATTTATTTTACAGTTTGTTTACAATACCATTAAATACAGTTTATTTTTCATGACGAAAAAAAGGGAATTATGCATAAAATGTAATAGATTCTTAAATATTTAACAATTCCTATATTTAAAAATTATAAAAGATGCTAAAATCCAAATATAGAGAAAATATAACTTCTAAAGGCGGTTGAAATAAATATATGTTTACTCAAAAGAAATCACTCCAACATAAAATTGATCAATTAGAAAATCGTATACAGGAACTAGAAACAGAATTAAAACAAAAAGATATTGAAAAACAAGAGATTATTTCTTCTATCCACGATCGTGTACAAAGCGTTGTTCAAGAGCATAAACTTGTAAATAATCAACACCATACACTTCAAAATTTAGTTCAACAATTAAACTCATGTTTCGAAAATGTTTCAACCCGTACTACACATTCCAATGAATTGAATAACGAAATGTTACAAAAAGAGCAAAGCTTAATTCAATCTATTGAAGAAATTATTGACTGTTCTAATGAAGGAAAAGAATCTGTTCACCGTTTACTTATTGTAATTAACAAATTAGGTGAACAATCTCAACGTACGTCTAATAGTATGAATCATTTAAGTGAACGCTCAAAAGAAATCGAGCAAATTGTAGAAGTCATTCAAAACATTGCAGCACAAACAAATTTACTTGCTTTAAATGCGAGTATTGAAGCTGCGCGTGCTGGAGAGCATGGTAAAGGATTCGCTGTCGTTGCCAATGAAGTAAGAAAACTAGCGGAAAGTACAGCGGAAAGTACAAAAAACATCGGCAACTTAACGAAAAAAATTCAAGAAGAAATTGAAAAAGCATACGATAACACAAAAGATAATTTACATTTAGTCGATGAAGGTGTAGAAATGAGTGCCGATACAAACGCTAGAATTGAAAATATTTTAATTATGATTCAAACGTTACAAAATGGTGCTACAAATGTTATTAAAGCTATCGAAAACCAAAAATCTTGTAATGATGATATATTACGAGAATTCGCTAATACACAACAAATGTTCCAAAAATTAAATACTACTATTATGAACCATATTCATGATGCCGAAAAAGTCGATGTTCAATTGACTAAAGGTCTTCAAGAAACAGCGGCTTCTCATTAATAATAAAAACCCCCTTATAGCGCTATAAGGGGGTTTTATTATTTTTCGAATATTTATTTCTTCTCAATATTCATCCGTATCTTTGTTATAATGGACAAGTTGTTTCTTTCGACTAATAAACAAGGACGTTATTATGGAACAATTTTATTACATTTTAAAATATTTAATTCTTGGTCTGTTCCAAGGACTAACAGAGCCAATTCCGATTTCTTCAAGCGGTCACCTCGTTTTAGCACAGCATTTGCTAGGACTAAAAATAGAAGGGTTTAGCTTCGAACTACTTGTTAATTCAGCTTCATTATTAGCTGTATTACTTATTTATAGAAATGATTTAATTCGTCTAACGAAGAATGGTCTATCTTATATATTTACAAGAGCAGAAGACGCAAAATCAGATTTCTTCTTTATTATTTACCTTGTTATTGCGACCATTCCAGCAGGTGTTATTGGTGTTTTATTTAAAGATTACATCGATCAGTACTTAAAAGGTGTGAAGATGGTTGGGATTTCCCTTCTCATTACTGCTGTCGGCCTTTGGATTATTAGAAACTTGCGTGGACGTAAAAATGATGGTGACCTTTCTATGAAAGATGCAATTATCGTCGGATTAGCCGATCAGGTGCAACAATCGTAGCAGCGATGTTACTTGGTATGAAACAAGAAACAGCCCTTCGTTTCTCCTTCTTACTATATATCCCTGTTAGCTTAGGTGGTTTATTACTAAGTATTACAGACATTGCAAAAGATCCAAATCTAAACACATTATTCGTACCATATGTCGTTGCATTTATCGCAACATTTATCATGGCGTATATTTCGTTAAAATGGTTTATGAACATTATGGCAAAAGGAAATTTAAAATATTTCTCTTTCTATTGCATTATCGTAGGTGTACTTACTCTTATTTTCTTATAAAGTGAAACTTACAAAACGAAAAGCGAGTCATTCTATTAAACTAGAATGACTCGCTTTTTTATGCGTATACTTTCTTTTCTTGACAATACAAACGAATAACATGTTTATTTTGTTGAAATACATCATGCGTTAGGCGGATAATAATAAAATTTCGTTTTGTTTGATCATCATGAACAAAAATCTGTTCTCCCTCTTGAAAACGCCAAGCACTTTCAAAAGTTGTAATATGATTCCCACTTACAGAAAAAAGCTCATATCGCATATCTTGTACCCTCTCTCAACTTATCATAATCATAATATCCTTATATTAAATTTAGTATAACTTAATTCCATTAAAATTTATAATTTTTTCTATTTCAAAATATTTTAATTTTGTTTTAAGGTTCTTTTAACGTTATAATGGTAAACGAATTTTCATTGAAAGGAGCTTCATTTTGACTGCATATTTATTTCCAGTAAAAACAGCATTTATTTTATTTCCTTTTTTAGCAATGTTTCTATTAATCCCTTTCTTAATTTTTAATTATCGAAAGTATGGTTATTTAAATAAATGGCGTTCATTTATTTTATACTCATTATTACTTTATTTATTAAATGCCTATTTTCTTGTGATTTTGCCGTTGCCACAAACATATGATACTTGTAGCCTACAACCGGCTAATACGCAGCACATGCAACTATCACCATTTTATTTCATACAAGAAATTAGTAATCATACCTCGGCAATTTTAACGAAACCAGCTACTTATTTCTACCTATTAAAAGAATCTGCATTTTTACAAGTAGCATTTAACGTTCTATTAACCGTTCCATTCGGTATTTACTTACGTTATTATTTCCGCCGTAGTTTCCTACAAACAATTTGTATTTCTTTTTGTCTTTCACTCTTTTTCGAGCTAACACAATTGACTGGACTATACGGTATATACAATTGTGCATACCGCTTATTTGATATAGACGATCTGTTTTTAAATACATTAGGCGGCGTAATTGGCTTTATCATTGCACCAATATTTACGTACTTCCTTCCGAAAGCAAACGAGTTAGATAGTCATATTGATTTGGAAACGAAACCAGTCGGATTCGTTCGTCGCTTTATCGCGATGCAAATTGATTGGATTTTCTTATCTATCGTTGTACCTGTCATTAAAAACAAAGGAAATTCTTTCTTTGTTTCTAATATTCAATCTTACACGAACATATACGAACTCATTTTCATAACGTGTTCGATCTTTATTTACTTTATTATCATTCCATACTTTACGAATGGAAAAACAATTGGTAAAGCATTGCTTCGTATTTACGTGAAAGGAAAGTCAGATCGTATTACGATGAAGGAACTATTCATCCGTTATGGTATATTCTATTTCATTTTAGGTGGAATCAATTATATTCTTTCTAGTAGTTCTATCTTAAATCTTACAGAGCCTTTAGTATTACTAGTTATAGTATTATTCCAATTCGTAATTAACGGCATATTTATTATTCATGTTTTATTACATGTATTTAGTCGTGATAAGTTACTATTTTACGAGCATATCAGTCAAACAAGAAATGCAATTACACTAAAAAAAGCTGACAAGTAATACTTTGTCAGCTTTTTTTCATAGGCGTAAATAATTTTTCTGTATAAGGGTTTAAAAACATTCCAGTTTCATCTAATAACTTCCTCACCTTTAGAAACGAGTGTAATTCTGGATATATATTTTGTAATTTTTCGTAAGTTAACGTATGCATTTTCCCCCAATGTGGGCGTCCCTCGTACTTTAGAAAAATTTTCTCCACCTCACCAAAATAAGCAGCATATTTCATACCTTTATACATATGAACAGCGATATAGGCTGAATCTCTACCGTATGCTGGACTGAGCCATATATCATCACCTTTCACATAGCGGCATTCGATTGGGAAGTGCACCTTATACTTTTTCTTTTCAATAAGCTTTGAAATTTCTTCTACAACAGTTCTCATATACTTTGACGGAACACTATATTCCATTTCATAAAATGGTACCGTACGTGATGTAGAAAACACTTCATAGCTCGGACCTATTATTTTTGTGTTTGGTACAGCTTTAGCTGATAATCGACTTACTCCCTTACTTATAGAAGGAAACCATTTACATCCTTTAGATAACAAAGAGAACATCCTATTTTCTAGTAACTCCACCTTTAATTTATGCCATTTCAAATCACTTTCTTTACTCATCGTTTCATTGGTAAACTTCACTTGCACTTCATCTGAATAAGGAAAAACGAAAAATTCAAAATGACGATTCTTCTTATATTCTTCTAGCTTGTTCATTACAGTAGATAATGACTGTTTTTCACTTTCATAGACGAGCGAATACGCTGGGATAACTTTCAACTTTATTTTTACAATGATACCTAGCATCCCAAGCGACAACTGAAAAGCTCTCCAATATTCCACATTCTCCGTTTCTGAACAAACTATACTCTCACCTGTAGATAAAACTGCGGTAATCTCTATAACTTGTGTTGATAAACTCCCAAAGGTAACACCCGTCCCATGAGTTCCCGTACTAATCGCTCCTGCAATAGATTGTGAATCAATATCCCCTAAATTTTCTTGTGCATAACCTTTTTCTTCAAGTAACTTCCCTAGGTCATATAGCTTTGTTCCTGCCCATACTTCGGCAACCATCTTCTCCGCATCAATACTCACAATGCCCTTCAATTCATCTAAAGAAACTAAAATTTCTTCCGTTTGCACGAGAGGTGTAAAAGAGTGCCCTGAACCGACAACACGAATTTTCTTCCCTTTTTTTCGCGCAAGTCCTACAACCTCTACCACATCTTGTACACTTTCTGGATACATCGTATAATGCGGCGTTCCTTCTACATTCCCTGTCCAATTTCTCCATTTCTGTCCCTTTATAGAAAGCATTGGCCATCCCCCCGATATGTTGAATACTCCCCAACAATCTCTCCTTCTTTCACACGATATAAAAAAGGAAAGCGCTCACATAACTCTCCAGCTTTACTATGGCGAAACAAGATAGAATCTCCTATCTCTACTCGTTCCTCGCCGTTATAAAAAATTGGTGTTTGTACCTCGCCAGCACCTTCTAAAGCTACTAATTTTGCACCATCAGGCCTCCAAACCTCAGGTTCTTTATCTTTCCCAATTGCGCCTGAGGCAATATATCCACCACCTAGACAAGTGTAAATAGTTGGAGCTGGTTTACGCACAACTGGTAAAGCAAATCCGACAGCTGGATGAAATTTGACCTCTTTATAATAATCAAACAGTTTCGGAGCGTAAAAAGCAGAACCTATCGTAATCTCTGAAACTGAATTATCTTTCTCGGTTGTTTTTATACTTCCTGTGCCTCCCCCATTTACAAACCTTAGTTCAATGCCTAGATTTTGTATTTCTTTTACGATATGTCCCCTTCTCTCTTTAACCTCTAACACCGATTTCTTCTTCAAATACGAAATTACTTTACTTTTCACTCGTTGATTCGGTATGTGATCTCCTACCCCAGCAATTTGGGCTTCATATCCCATTACACCATCTAGTATTAAAAATGATGATTCTTTCACCCTTTTTACTATTTTCAAAGCACCTTGCCCATCTTTTACCGGTGATCTTTTGACTCCAAAATGAAACTTTAAAAAACAACTACTCATATCAATATCCAAACAAACACGAAAACACCCTTTAGACTTCTCAGCAATTTTTTCTAAATAAACAATATGATCTTCACAATCCACCATACAAGTTATAATGAGCCCTTGCTTTGTTAACAAACTTATTTCATGTAACGCTCTTTCATCATAAGCAGGATACCCGAGCAATAAGTCATTGAATCCTTGTTCAAGTAAAAACAAAGCTTCCCTAGGTGAAAAACACATAATACCTTGAAATCGATCATTTGCAGCTAAAATCTTTTTCATAACCGAAACAGAACGTAACGATTTACTCGCGATACGAATCTTTTTATTCCCACTTAGTTCTATAATCGATTGAATATTTCTATCTAAAGCCACTTCATCCAAAAATGCACACGGTAATGGAACTTCTTTAAAAATCCCTCGATCCACATTTTTTCTCCCCTCTTCTCTATATGTCTTATACATATTGGAAAGAAAGTTTAAATTTCCTCTTTCAAAATAAAAAAGTTTCTTCCTATTTAAGAAGAAACTTTTTTAGGACTACTTCATAGAAATAGTCGCCTCTACTGGATAATGATCAGAATAATCATTATACGTATATTTTTGGAACCATGATGTAACAGTCCATTCTGGAGATTTCGGCTGCAACACCTTATTCTCTATATAAGATGGATTCGCATGGTCTTTACTTGCAATAATATAATCTAAATGTTCAGCAGGTGCATCTGGATAATTGTATTTCGCAACACTGTTTGTCGTCGCATCCCAAGTTGCTGTATGTCCCGTATAAGATGGAATTGAAGCATGTAATGTTTTAAACATTGATGCGTACTCTGAGTCACTATTTTTCTCTGCATTTATTTTATTTACGTTCATATCACCACCAAATAGGACATACTCGTCATTTGGTATATTCTTATTTTTAATAAAATCTTGAATTTCTTTTAACTGGTTTGTACGTACAGATGCAGGTGAAGTTTTTCCGCACATACTATCTTCAGCCTGCAAATGCGTCCCAATCACATGAACGAAACGATCATTTTTCTTAATTTTCGTGTATACAAATCCTTTATTTGATAAATTATCTGGTCCGCATCCGTTTGCAAATACATATTGAACCTTTTCAATGATTGGCCATTTGCTCACGATTGCAACGCCCCCGTCTTCAGGAGTTGAAGATGAATAGCTACCTAACGTTTTATCCCATTCGTTTCCGTTACTACGACCTAATACAGCTGTTTGATTTGGGTATTCTTTCTTCAAATTTCCTAAAAGACGATCTGAAGCGCTATTATCAAACACTTCATTTAATATAACAACATCCTGATTTTTAATATAATCCGCTGCCCCGATTAAATCAGCACGCTGGCTTTGCCCCCAGTTCGGATATAAATTTGTTGATAACATATACACATTATGTGTCATCACTTTTAAAGTACTATTTTGATTTGTAGATGTGTCTGCTTGAGCTGAAAATCCTCCGTATAAAACTCCTAAACCAATTCCAAAGCTAAGTACACCTTTTAGCAAATTACCTTTCACGTTTCATACCTCCATGTGTATAGTGATAAAAAGGCCAAATACTCTATTATGAGATTTGACCTTTTTTAAATACTTAACGATCTCCGTACGTATCAAACCAAAGCTGAATGTATCCAGCAGTAACACGTTGTGCATCCATTAATCGCTTACCTGTCATTGGTGTAACTTCAGCACGCCATTTATCTGCATATTCTTGTGATACAGCTGCTTTTACGAACCAATCTTTCGTATTATCATTTACAATTCCAGCGTAATCTTGTTTTGCTGCTACTGCCGCTCCATGAATCCAATCTTCTGGATTTGTACCCTTCCAGTTCCAATATCCATTTCCATCCGTTACTTTATAATTATCTTTTATCGTATCTACAAAGTTTTCATATTTAGAATGGAATCCTTGTGGGTACGAAAGATTTGTAAAGTTTGCCGCATGCATCGGTTGGTTTACATCTCCTAAATAATGAAGAGATAATCCTAAATAGAAGAATGCTTGTTTCATATCTTTATTTTTATATGATTCACCAGCTAATTTAAAATATTTAGCTCCAGTTTCTTTTGCCTGCTTTGCAAATGGAATATATGTTTTTCCATTGTCTGGATCATAGAAATGTGAAGCAAATGTGCTATTATCATAATAAGGATTTTCATAGTCAGCAGCATAAATACCATTTTCTAATTCCGTACGCCATTCATTTACTTGTGCAACTCGATCTTGTTTTACAAGTGTTGTATTGCGAGACATAATATCAATGGCACGGTTTACAATCCATAAATGAGAGTTTACACCTTCTTTATGTTTATCTTCAGCAGACCAACGGTGAACTATTTTTATTTTACTTCCCCCATCATTTTCATGAGCAAATGCAACGCTTTGTAAAGGGGCTACTAATGTAATAGCTGCTGCTAAAGCAAGTACTTTCTTTTTCATCTGAAATCCTCCATTTTATAATTGAATTATTGTAAACTTTTTGTTAGGATCCTATGATGTCGTCCGGTTAACCTATGACTAGAATATCCCACCTTTCACGAAATATCTATTACTAAATTAAAATATGCAAATTTTCATATCATTATAACTTTATACATAGTGAATATAATGAATGACTGCACTTATATTGTAATAAAGTATTGTTAAGCTTCTGCAAATACTTGTCTAAACTAATGTAAAAAAGAGTAAAGCATCCACATGCTTTACTCTTTTTTTCTCTTCGATAGTATACTTGGCAGTTGTACGTTAACTGCCAACTTATGTATAAATCCAAACACTAATCCGATCCCTATAAATATGTATAATATCGTAAATATCTTTCCGAAGTCAGTTTGAGGACTAAATTGCCCATCACCGACAGTAGTCAGCGTCACAACGCTAAAATATAAAGCATCAAGAGGACGTAACCCCTCCACTGTACTATAAAAGATTGTACCAGATATTAATGTCAAAATTGTTAATACGAATAATACTTGAAATTCTTTATCTTTCCACGCTCGTAAACAAGCTTTTAGCATCCGTTTCAATGTCAACATAAATGAAAGCATTAGACTTCCCCTTCCAAACAAAATACCTTTAGTTACAGGAAAGTCTATCACCTTTCTGTATAGAAAAAAAGTAGCCCTCTTCTATTTCTAGAAAAGAGCTACTTTTTACTATTCTCTATTATTTAGGTGAAACAAGAATTTTTACTTGTGTTTTATCTTTTACAAGTGCTTCAAATCCTTCTTCAACAACTTGATCCACTGTGATTTTTTTCGTAATTAATTTCTCAGCTTGAATTTGGCCAGAGCTAATTAATTTAATAACAGCTGGGAAAATATGACGGTATCCAAGAATACCTATAACTTCTTTTTCTTTTAATACAAGGTTGTTTGGAGTAATTGTCGCATCTTTTTCCCACACACTAACAATTACAGTTTGACCTTCGAAACTTGTGCTTTCGATTGCTTGGCGAAGTACAACTTCAACACCTGTTACTTCAAAGCTCACATTTACACCTAAACCATTTGTTAAGTTGCGAATTTCAGCTAATACATCTTGAGTCGCTGGATTTAATACGTAATCCGCACCTGCTAATTTTGCTAACTCTTGACGTTCTTTAGAAAGTTCAACTGCAATAACAGGAGTTGCTCCTGCTGCTTTAGCTGCTTGGATAACAAGAAGTCCAATTGGACCACAACCAAATACCGCTACAGCTTCCCCTTCTTTTAATTTACTTTGACGTACTGCATGAACTGCTACAGCTGCTGGTTCTACAAGTGCACCTTGTTCATACGTCATTTCATCTGGAATATGGTGAACCATATCTTCTGGTACTACTGTATATTCAGAGAAACCGCCGCCTTCTCCACCAAGACCGTGGAAAACAAGTTGTTCACAAACATTGTAATGTCCATGTTTACAAGCTTCACATTTACCACAAGAATAAATTGGTTCTACAACGACGCGGTCTCCCACTTTATGAGATGTAACGCCTTCACCGATTTCAACTACCTCACCGCTAAACTCATGACCTAAAATAACCGGTGCTTTTACATGTGTTAATGGATGCTCTTCTGTTGGAATAAAAATAGGTCCTGCTAAATATTCATGCAAGTCTGTCCCACAGATACCACACCATTTAACTTTGATTTTCACTGCTCCTGGTTTTACAGTTGGTTCTGGTACTTCTTCTACTCGTACATCACGTTGATTATGCCAAAGTAGTGCTTTCATCTTATACATCCCTCTCTACGTATATACTTAACCTGGTGAAGTTTACAAATCTATTATAATACTTTAATCCATATATTTCAAAAAAACAATCTCATTTCCACTAAATTTTAACAAATAATGTTCAACATTTTGTCACTTTGTACTTTTTTCCACATCTGTTAATGCTAATTTCATTGCGGTTGAAATTAGCATTATGCCATAATAGCATAGGAGAGGTGAATATCGCTTGAAATATTTTATTTACTTTATTGTTATCGTAGCGTTTCTAGATACATTTTCACAATTACCTATTATGAGTACGTTCGCTCAAAGTCTTGGAGGATCCCCTCTTATTATTGGGCTAGTTGTCGGCATGTACTCATTCGCAAATATGATCGGTAATATTATTGCTGGCGCTGCCGTCGATAAATTTGGTGCAAAAAAAATACTTTATATAAGCATGGGGCTTACGAGTTTCATAGTCTTGTTATACACCGTTCTTCAAAGTGGTGAACAACTATTAGTTGTGCGCTTTATGCATGGCTTTAGTGATGGATTTTTAATTCCTGCTGCCTTTACGTTTTTATCAAAACAAACAAATGCAGCAAGACAAGGTAAGGCAATGGCTCTATCTGGTGCTGCTGTTGGAACAGCGGCAATTGTAGGACCTGCTTTCAGCGGGATTATGAAAGCAACTGCTGGTATAGAGTGGGTGTTCATTACCATTTCTATTTTAATGGTTCTTGGTACAATCGTATCTCTCTTCTTCTTACCAAATAACGTATCAAGAAAAGATACTTCAAGAACACAAATGATGAACAAAGAAGATATGTTTGAACTATTAAAATCAGAACCGTTATTACAGGCATATATTGGTGCTTTCACACTAATGTTTTCACAAGGAATTGTCACTTATATGTTACCAGTGAAAGTTGAGGCATTAGCACTTAAAGCATCTACAACAGGCATGATGTTAAGTGTATTCGGCATTACCGCTATCCTCTTCTTCTTACTGCCAACAAATCGTATTTACGATCGATTTAATCGTTCAAAACTAATGCTAATTGGTATTGCAGTAATGGCATTAGCATTATCTTTACTTGGATTATTCGCAACAAAAGGTATGCTCTTTATCGTTATGATGGTTTATGGCATTGGATTCGCTATCCTTTTCCCATCAATAAATGCATTACTTGTTGAAAATACGACAGATGATAAGCGTGGAAAAGCATTCGGATTGTTTTATGCTTTCTTCTCATTAGGCGTTGTTGCTGGATCCTTTACAGTCGGAGCAATCGGGGCATCACCTAGCGTCAGCTTCGTTATTGGAACTGCATTCTTATTAACATTTGCCGGAATGATTTACGTAAGAAGCAAAGTAAAAAAGACAATGATGGGTTAATTCCATCATTGTCTTTTTTTAATGATAAACTCCTATTCAACTTTTAACTTTCAATAAGCCGTATTTAATAAACAATATGGCATTATATTTTTCATAGAGATAATACAGTGGATAACAAAATAAGAAGAAAATAAGTACAGTTGGCACATCGTCTATAATAGAAAAATATTTTACTAGTAATTCCTTAATACTCTCTCCAATTATAATAAACAGTGGGATTATACAAATTGCTGCTAATATTAAGCACGGTGTGATCCTCATTTCTTTTATCCTCACTTTACAGTGTGGACACCTGAATGAAAAAGGATGCGGGAGATCCATAATATGTTGCGCAGTAATATTCCCTTCACACTGTGGACATTCAATTACTTCTTTCATTTAACTCACTCCTTTCTATTCATAAAAAAGAGCACTATCGAATAGCGCTCTTTTATTTCCGAATATATTACTTTTGTGTATAGTCAAGTAACAATGTAAATAAATTAAACTGTAAAGGCAATACTACATTTCTTCTTTTACAAAAAAAGTGTATCAATACCAACGATACTTCGACAATTTCCTCGGAAATATTTCCTTTCCCTACAGAATTTGATACACTACATATGAACAGACACTTGTATTACATAAGCTAAAATAATAACTTACTGTACAAATTCAAAAGCACATTCTTCATATGAAGAATGTGCTTTTCTGTTATTAACGTTTAATCCAAACAGCGCCTGCTGATTTATCCTCTGCTTGTCCAACAACTTGGAATTTAAGTCCGAGGTTCGGAACTTTTCTTCCTGCGTCTGCAATTTGTTTGTTACTATATACTTTTGAATCATCAAAAGTTGTAACACCTTGTAATCCAGAATAGTTAAACTGTCCACGTGTTAATGAATTTACACTCCATGCTGGTGTTTGATCAAACGAAAATGCAGCGTCCGCAATTTGCATACCTGTATTACCGTACGCTGGTTTCCCATTTAAATTACCAACAAACGCTTCTGCATGAGAGTCTACAACCCCAAGGAAGCCTTCACCTGGATGCACCCCAACCCAGTTATCTTTAAAGCTATCATCTGCATACCAAACGACAAGACCTGTATTATACACTGGACCTTTTCCTGCTTTTAATCCATTATCTGATCCCGCATAGTTTCTCCACTCTAAGTAGTAATAATGAGCTTTTTTCTCTGTCCCATCAGAAACAACGAATCCATTTAACTGCATTTTAGATGTTCCTTCTGTGTCATCAGAAAATACTACTTGTCCATCAACAGTTACATTTACATTATCCATCGCGAAACCTTTATATGTTACAGCTGGATCTGTAATATAATCGAATTGCAGTTTCACTTTTTTCCCTTTAAATTGACTTAAATCATATGATTTATCAATCCATTTTCCGTCTGTTGTATCTTTATCTCCTTGGACTACTTTTTCTCCAAGTCTATCAATTAATGTTTTCGTTCCATCTTCTGTTACTGCATGCACTTCAACAAAATCGCACTCTGCTTCTAACTCATAATTTGCTTTATAATCGAATTTTGCATTTGTTCCTTTCGTTAAATCCAAGAACGGTGTTTCTAATGTTGTATGCATATCATCGCCTCTTGTACTATAATATGCATGCTTTCCAAACTCTGGTTTAATCGTTTCAACACTTTTACCTGGTAAGTTAACACGTACAACGCCTGGACGATTAGATTTCGTAACACTTTGATCAATATATGTAGGAACTCCTACACCGCGCTTAATTTTATCGTAATCTACTTCTAAAATTTTTGCCCAGTTGCCACCCATATTCTTTTGTAAGAAATCTTTATTTTGTGGTGAGAAACTAGTTGGCTCTGTTCCTGCAATTTTCCCTGTCCAACTACCTCCACTCATTAGTGACCAAGCTTCGACAGGTGAACCAGTTCCAGTATATTTCGTGTCATATTCATCTGGTAAGCCAAGGTCATGTCCAAATTCATGCGCAAATACACCTACTGCTCCATCTTCTGGTTCAATTGTGTAATCATGTGCTGCTACTTTTCCACCAAAGTAATCTACCTCTGATTTTGTGCCTTCAATCGCTACTGGATCTATTGCTAATTTTGAACGATGTGACCAAATTGCATCATCACCTAATTTACCGCCACCAGCTTCTTGACCAACACCAGCATGGATTACCATTAAATGATCAATTACACCGTCAGGTTCATTTTGATTTCCATCACTATTTGTATCATATCTATCAAACTGATCAAATTGAGATAAATCTAAACCTTTCTCAGCAGCTGCATGTAAAGCTTCTTTCACTAAATCACGTGCGCCTTTTGGACCTTTGTTATCATGACCACTGCTACCATCAGCACCGTAGTCAGACGCTTTTCCTGGGACTGTTAGCCATTCTGTTACATATCCATCAGTCGTATAACTACCGCCAGACTGCTCTTCATAATATTGTTTAAACGTTTTTACTTTTGAACCATCAAATAATGTGTACGGCTCATTACCAAATAACATTTTTTGATAATGCTCTCTACTAAAGTCATTCGAATACATATACCCTGGCGTTTGATCAATATTATTATGTTTATAATCACTAAATTCAACGAGTAATACTAATACTTTATCATTTCGAACAGGTCCCTTATACGGTGCTTGCTTCGCTTTAGAAGTTGGGACTTGTCCATTCAATTGCTTTTTATTTGGTTCTGGCTTTTGCTCAGGACTAACATTTCTTTCAGGTTTCTTTACTTTTTCCTTTTCTTCCATTTTTTTCTCTTTTACTTTTTTCACGAAATCAGATGCCTCTTTAGCAGTATCAGCTGGAAGAATTTCTTTATTTGCCTGATCCCCTTGTTTCTTTTCAATGTACTTTTCTACGGCTTTTTTCGTTTCTTCTTTAGACGATGCTGGATTGATTGTTCCTCTTTCTTTCAACGCTTCCGCTAAACGATCTTCTTGAATTAAATTGTAATCAATTGGTGTTGTAGATACATTGTCTTTCTCTTTTGCTGGCGTTTCTGCGTATGCTAATGGAGCACTCATTACAGATGTGCATCCGATAATTGCCGCAATTGCTAATGACGATAACACTTTAAATGGCGCTTTTCTTCTCATTCCATTTCTCTCCTTTTATAAAACTTAAAATTCAGATAAATAGTTGCATTTTTGTCGAAATCCCTGTTTACTACCTCCCTATATAAAAAGGCATAATTCTATAAACGTTAAACTTTCTGTTATAGAATCATGCCCTCCAGTTTTCTGGTCAGACCCTCTATCTGTTTATCCCGCTTTAACGGGCAGTAAGACTCCCACCTCAAAATTCGGTGAATGCGAGGAAGTTAGGTGTGAGATAACTGCCCGTAAAAGCCCGATTGGTTCAACTAATAATTAGTGGGGGAATGAACAAAGCCCCCCACTAATTAAAGTTTCACTTTATATCAAAATATGAAAAATAAAGAGTGATTTGTATATATTAAATAGTTTATATAACAAATTTAAAAGACAATATGCAAAATTGCATGAAAATTCTTTTAAATACAAAAAAAGAATCCTAGTCAATTAAACTAGGATTCTTGATTTTCTATTATTTCTCTTGTGTTTTTTCCCAATCAGCTAAGAATTTCTCAATTCCTTGATCTGTTAATGGGTGCTTCACTAATGAAGCAATTACGTTTGCTGGGATTGTTGCAATATGTGCACCATTTAATGCTGCATCAGTTACGTGAACGCTGTGACGTACAGATGCTGCGATGATTTCTGTTTCGATTCCGTGAATTGCAAAGATTTCTGCGATTTGGCGGATTAAGTCCATACCGTTATGACCGATATCATCTAAGCGACCTAAGAATGGTGATACATATGTTGCACCAGCACGAGCTGCAAGTAATGCTTGAACTGCTGAGAATACTAATGTAACGTTTGTACGAATCCCTAAATCTGAGAATGCTTTTACTGCTTTTAAACCTTCTGTTGTCATTGGTACTTTTACAACAACGTTTGGAGCAATCTTCGCTAATTCTTTTCCTTCTTCAATCATTTTATCAGCTTCTAAGCTAATTACTTCTGCGCTTACAGGTCCTTCTATAAAGCTGCAAATTTCACGAATACGCTCATGGAAATCTACGCCTTCTTTTGCTACAAGTGATGGGTTTGTCGTTACTCCAGCTACTACGCCTAATGCATTTGCCTCTTTAATTTCGTTAATGTTTGCTGTATCAATAAAGAATTTCATTTGTTATTCTTCCTTCCTAATTTTCAATTTATATTTATTTGTTTTTCTTAATAAGCTCTAATTCAATCGGAATAGATTTGTCCACTTTTTTACCTTGTGTGATTTCTTTTGCTGTTTGCATCGCCTTCTCCCCGATTAATTCCGGTTTTTGAGCAACTGTTGCAGCCATACGCCCATCTTTAACCGCTTTTACAGCATCTTCTGTTGCATCAAACCCAACAACGACTACATCCGTTTTTCCAGCAGACTTCAATGCTTCAAGTGCCCCTAATGCCATCTCATCGTTATGCGCAAACACCGCTTTAATATCACCATTTGCTTGCAAAATGTTTTCCATAACAGATAATCCTTTTGCTCTATCAAAATCAGCTGCTTGTTTGGCAACTACTTTTAAAGACTTATCAGCTACGTTATGGAATCCTTTCCCGCGCTCACGAGCAGCAGAAGAGCCAGGGATTCCTTCTAATTCAGCAACGTTTGCTCCCTCGCCGACTAATTCACGAATGTAATCACTAGCCATTTGACCACCTTCAATGTTATTAGAGGCAATGTGAGAAACAACTTTACCTGAATTTGCAACGCGGTCTACTGTAATAACAGGGACATTCGCTGCATTTGCCGCACTTACTGCTGAGGCAACAGCATCTGAATCGGTTGGATTAATAACAACTACATCGACACCTTTTTGAATTAAATCTTCAACATCATTCGTTTGCTTTGCTGCATCATTTTGTGCATCAACAGCAATCAATTCAATGCCGCTTTCTTTCGCTTTCTTTTCTGCTCCTTTTTTCAAAGTCACAAAAAATGGATTGTTTAAAGTTGAAACAGAGAATCCAACTTTAATAGTTTTATTTCGACCTTTATCGCTAGAATCCTTTGCCCATTCTGGTGGTTCCATCGAACAACCAGCAGTAATGACCATAATACATGCAACGAGTATAAGTAACCATTTCTTCATGAACTGTCCCTCCATTACGCTTCTTTTCGACGATCAATTAATACAGCTAGTAAGATTACAAGTCCTTTTACAACTTGTTGGAAGAAAGAAGATACGCCTAATAAATTTAAACCGTTATTTAGTACACCGATAATAAGCACACCGATGAATGTGCCAACAATCCATCCTCTTCCTCCAGAAAGACTTGTTCCACCTAATACAACTGCTGCGATTGCATCTAATTCGTAAGAAGTACCTGCAGTTGGCTGTGCAGAATCTAGTCGTGATGTTAAGACAATACCTGCAAGCGCTGCCAAAATTCCGGAAAGACCGTAAATCATTACTTTAATTCTCGTAACATTAATACCTGATAATGCTGCTGCTTCTTCATTTCCACCAATTGCAAATGTACGGCGACCAAATGTCGTTTTCTTCAAAATGAAGTACAGTACTGCGAAAGCAATCATCATTGTAACAGCTGGTACCGGAATACCGAGAAAATAACCGCGGCCAAACATTTGGAACATTAAATGATCACCAAGACCAGTGATCGGACGTCCGTCCATATAAACAAGCGTCAACCCACGAAAAATAGTCATTGTTGCTAAAGTCGCAATAAATGGAGCTACTTTTCCCTTCGCTATGATGATACCGTTTACAATTCCCATTACAAGACCAGCCAATAATCCAACTGCCATTGCAAGAAACGGGTCCATGCCACTTGCCATCATTCCAGCAACAAGTGCACTTGATAATGCTAAAATAGAACCTACCGATAAGTCAATACCCCCTGTTAAAATTACAAAGGTCATTCCGAATGCAATAAGCGCATTAATCGATACTTGACGCAGTATATTAAATAAATTTGGAATTTCAATAAATGCTGGATTTAAAGCTGTAATTACTACAATAATTAATACTAGTCCAATTAAAGACCCAAGTTGTTGTAATACATTCCCCTTCTTAGCCATCCTTACTCTCCCCCTGTAGCTAGTGCCATAATAGACTCTTGTGATGCCTCAACTTTCTCTAAAATGCCGCCGACTTTTCCTTCATGAATAACAAGAACGCGATCACTCATCCCTAAAACTTCTGGAAGCTCAGATGATACCATAATAACGGCATCTCCTTGCTCGGTAAGCTTATTCATAATAGAGTAAATTTCTTTTTTCGCTCCAACATCAACACCCCTTGTTGGCTCATCTAAAATGAGTAGCTGCGGGTGGATACCTAACCATTTTGCAATAACTACCTTTTGCTGATTTCCACCAGAAAGAGATTTCACTGTTTGCTCTCCACTAGCTGCTTTCACATTAAGAAGTTTCATCATGTCCGCTGTAAACTGTTGTTCTAGTCCGTTACTTAAGACACTTCCCTTTGAAAGACTTTCTAAATTCGGTAAGGCTAAATTTTCTCGAATTGAGAAATCTAACACTAACCCTTCAGATTTTCTATCCTCTGTAATGAATGCTATTCTTTGTCTAATCGCATCTATCGGACTGTCAATCTTTACTTCTTGTCCATTTATAAAAATTTGGCCAGAATCTAAAGGCTCGTATCCAAATATCGCTTTCATAATATCCGTGCGGCCGGCTCCCATCAAGCCAGCAACACCAAGGATTTCACCTTTTCTAACTTGAAACGAAACATTTTCAAACTTCCCTTTTTTCGTTCCGTTACGCATTTCAAAAATAACATCGCCAATTTGACTATTTCGTTCTGGGTAACGATCACCAATGCTGCGTCCCACCATCATACTCACTACTTCATCAAACGATGTTTCTGGAATTAATCTCTTTCCTACGTATTCCCCATCACGTAAAATTGTAATGGCATCACATATTGAAAAAATTTCTTCCATTCGGTGTGAGATATAAACGAACGAAACGCCTTCTTTACGTAATTTATTAATGACAGTAAACAACGTTTCAATTTCACGATCTGTTAATGCAGCTGTAGGTTCGTCCATAATAATAACGCTCGCGTTTGTCATTAACGCTTTCGCAATTTCAATAATCTGCTGTTGTCCAACAGATAACTCTCCTGCTAACATAGCACCTTTTACGTGTAATCCTAACTCCGCTAGTTGCTGCTGCGCAATCGCGTTCATTTGACGCGTACGTAAAATACCTGTCTTCCCATACATTAACTCTTTACCGAGAAACATATTTTCAGCTACTGTTAAATTCGATAATATGTTCAATTCTTGATGTATAAATGCAATACCGTATTCTTCAGCTTCTTTTGCATTTTTAAAAGTTCGTTCTTGCCCATCGATCGTGATCGTTCCACCATCTTTTTTATATACACCTGTTAAAATCTTCATGAGCGTTGATTTACCCGCTCCATTTTCCCCCATCAATGCATGGACTTCTCCTGTTTCAATCATAAACTGTGCATTCTTCAAAACAGAATTGCCATTGAACGCCTTTGAAATGTTTTTCATTTCAATATGCATTCTCATCACTTCCCTTTATTAAAAAATCACGCCTGCATGTAAAATTACATTGGCATAAGGAGTAGCCTCTCCTGTACGAATAATGGCTTTTGCTTTCTTTGTATGCTCTTTAAATTGTTCATGAGATACATATTCAAACGCTGGTTCTATTAATTTCAGCTCAATCTCTTTATTTACTTCCGCATTCTTGTTAATGACTTCTTCTGCTAACGTCACCTTTTCAATTGCCATATCATCAGCTACCACTTGCAATACATCTAAAAAGCTAGGTTTTCCAATCTCAACAGCTAAATCAATTCGTTTTACCCCGTCAGGAATCGGTAACCCACAGTCTGCAATTACAATTGTATCTGTATGCCCAAGTGAAGCAAGGACTGCTGCAATCTCACTGTTTAATACACCATGCTTTTTCATCCAACAATCACCTGCACTTCACGTACTCTATCTCTCGTTGGCATACCACCTTGTGCCCCAAGTTTCGTTACAGAAAGACCACCAGCAATATTTGCAAAACGAATTGCTTTTTGAAGTGTTTCTCCTTCAGAAAGCGCAACTGCTAATGCGCCATTAAATGTATCACCAGCTCCAGTCGTATCTACTACATCGACAGCAATGCTAGGAACATGTACAATCTCCGTACCATTATGGAAACGCACACCATTAGAACCTTCTGTCATCAATAGTTTATTTGGATATTTAGCCAGTAACTCTTCAATTGGTGATGTGAAATCATCTAATACGATGCGGCACTCATGTTCATTTGGCGTAATATAAGTTGCCTTTTCTAAAATATCTTCTGATAATACTTGTGCTGGCGCTGGATTTAACATAACCGGGATTTTGTGTTCCTCACAAATAGCCAATACATATTTTACTGTTTCAAGTGGAATCTCTAGTTGAAGAACAATCATATCTGCTTTTATAAGAAGATCTTTTGAACGATCTACAATCGACTCATTTACAAGAGCATTCGCCCCTTGCACGACAACAATACTGTTATCCTCTTCTGCTAAAACGATATGAGCAATTCCTGTCGCTGTATCTGTAACCGGTACCACATAGTCGATAAAAACACGTTCGTTCTCTAAATTTTTCTTAACTACACTTCCATAATTATCGTCTCCTACCGCACCAACCATCGCTACATTTGCGCCTAATCTAGCTGCAGCAACCGCTTGGTTGGCTCCTTTCCCTCCTGGAATTGTATGAAATGCTTCACCAATTACTGTTTCCCCTGCTTTCGGACGTTTTTTTGAAACGGCTACTAAGTCCATTGAAATACTACCTACTACTGCAATATTTGGCATCTGTTTCATCTCCTTACTTCGTTGTATTTCGTTCTATAATTTCAATCGGTAAACGATAGTGTTTCTCTTCTAATACGTTTCCTTCCATCTGCTCTAATAACAGCTCTGTTGCAATTTTCCCCATTTCATAAATTGGCTGTGCAACAGTTGTAATAGATGGATACATCATCTCTGTTAAAGAAATTCCATCGAATCCGATGATTTGTAAATCATCCGGAATAGAAATCCCCTTTTGAAGTGCAGCCTTTACAATACCTATTGCAATTAAATCATTCCCGGCAACAATTCCATCTATATGTGGGTACTCTTCTAATAATTCCACCGCTACACGCTCACTATTAGCTGGATCAAATGTACTCTCTGCAATCATATAAGAAAGATTATTTTGCGTAATTACATCTACAAAGCCTTCAAAACGTTCATTAGCCGTGCTTACGTCACGCGGTCCGCGAATATGCGCAATATGTTTACAGCCTTTATCTATTAATAACTTTGTCGCTGCCTGACTTCCCGCATAGTTATCTGCATACACAGCAGGTATACGCTCATTAAACATACGGTCAATTGCAACGACTGGTACTGATAAATTCATGTAATTCACACTATTTTGTGGATTTGTTGCTACAATAAATCCATCCACATTATTTTGCCTAAGTACATCAATATATTGCTTTTCTTTCTCTAAATTTTCATCAGAGTTACAAAGTACAACTGTGTATCCTTGCTTATGAGCTACATCTTCTACGGCACGTGCAACTTCTGGAAAGAATGGATTCACGATATTTGGAACAACTAAACCAATTAAACGAGATTTTTTATTATACAGTGAACGCGCTACTGTGCTAGGTTTATAATCTAGCATCTCAATTGCTCGTTCTACTTTTTTTAATGTATCTTCATGAACATATCCATTTTTATTTAATACTCTGGAAACGGTCGCAACAGATACTCCCGCTAATTTTGCAACGTCTTTAATCGTACTCATTCTCTTCCCTCTCCATTTCATGTAACCGTTTACAGAAAATAATATAACGTATTTCTCGAAATACGTCAATCATTTCTCACGAAAAAGCTTTTAAGGTTATACTCAAAAAAGCACCGCCATAAGGCGATGCTTTTTCATTACGAATAGGATACAGTTTGTTCTTTTTCCTCTGTAGCTGGCTCTTCAGCATCTTTTTTACGATCTGACAGTTTAATCTTCTGTAAGAAAATCGTAAAGACAGCGCCTACTACGATAAATACTAATCCTGTTAAGAATACAGTATGAAGTGAGTCTACTAAAGAGTTTTTCAAGATCGGTACAATGCTGTTAGCAAAAGCTTCTGGCATTTGTTTTAATGCCTCTGGACTAAATAACATCGAATATAAACCTTGTGGGTCTGTATGAATCATATCTTTAAATTTCGTTACCATTTGTCCCGCTTCTTTCGGGAACGTATCTAATACAGGTACTAAATTCTTTGTTAATGTTGTACCTGAAGTGTTATTCATAATTGACCCTAAAATTGTAATACCAAATGTTCCACCGATTTGACGGAAGAACTGACTTGATGATGTTACGACACCAAGGTCTTTTTTCGGGAAGCTTTCTTGTAACGCTAATGTTAATGTTGGCATTACAAGACCCATGCCTAAACCGATAACCATCATATAAGACGTTGCAGTTAATTTAGTTGTGTGCATATCCATCGTTGTTAATAACCAGAATCCTCCAGCCATTATAAGCATTCCTGTAATAATTTGTGGTTTTACACCAACTTTTAATACAAGTTGCCCACCGATAATACTCATCACAATCATTGTAATCATCATTGGCGTCATAATTGTTCCTGATTCAGCAGCACTTACTCCTACAATTCCTTGCATAAAGAATGGTACGAACATAATCGCACCGAACATTCCGATACTCATAAAGAATCCAATCGCATTTAATAATGTAAATGTACGATTTTTAAAGAAATGCATCGGTAAAATCGGTTCTTCTGCTTTCGTTTCAACGATAACAAAGCTAACGATACCAATTAAAGCTAATGCAAATAACCCGATAATTTGCCAAGAATCCCATGGATAATCTTTCCCGCCAAACGTTAATGCAAGTAATAAACTTACAACACCGAGAATCATCGTAAATATTCCAGCAATATCAATTTTAATTGGTCCTGTTTGTTTATGTGATTTTAATCCCATTGCAATAAAGATTGTTGCTAAAATACCAACTGGTAAGTTAATGTAGAATACCCATCTCCAGTTCACTGCGTCTACAATCCAACCACCAACTTGTGGTCCAATTACAGAAGCAAGACCGTATAACGCACCAAAAACACCTTGCCATTTTGCACGTTCTTTTCCCGTGAACATATCTCCGATAATAATCATAGCCATTGGCATCATAATACCGCCACCAAGACCTTGAATACCACGGAAAATAATTAATTCTGTCATACCATTTGCCATACCACATAACGCAGAACCAACCATAAAGATAACTAGCCCTGTTATATATACGTTACGACGACCAAGTAAATCCGCTAATTTACCTGCAATTGGTACAACTGTCGTTGATGTTAACATATAAGCTGTTGTTAACCACGTCATTAAGCTTAATCCGCCTAGTTCACCGACGATACGCGGCATTGCTGTACCAACGATTGTTCCATCTAATGCAGCAAATAGCATCGCGATTATTAAACCAATTAACAGCAACTTTCTATTTATGTTTTCTTGTTGCTCCATGTAATCTCCTCAATTCCTCTTAGTTATTCTCTTTTTTCTCTTGTGTCCCGCAAATAATTGTTTCTAGCTTCTCAAAGAGACGTAACAAATCTTCTCTTTCTTGTAATTCTAAATGTGAGAAATATTTTGCAATGTGCTCATTACGAGCGATCATTGCCTCTTCTACTCTAGATTTCCCCTTTTTTGTTAACTCAATGATGACAACACGGCGATCATCTTTGTCGTGATAGCGTTCTACAAGCTCTTGGTCAATTAGGCGATCAATCATCACTGTAATTGCACTAGGCTTTACATACATCTTTTTTGCTAATTTTGTCGCTCTTGAAGCACCGTAATGATCTAAAATCTTTAAAATATAAAACTGCGGTGGTGTAAGTCCTGTTGCTTGCATTTGTTCTAATAACTCCGTCTGCATTTTCTTTCCAATCGAAAAGGCAAGAGCTTGAATTTTATCGATATGCGTCATATCATTTGGCATGTTATCCACCTCTTATTTAAGCAATAAAATATTTAACGTATTTAAATATTAATCCCACGAATAAAATCCGTCAACACTTTTTATTTATAAAAACGTTTACATTTTTGTCACAAAGTTGTATAATTTTCGACGAAGTTAATATTGACAGTCACGGAGAATCGGAGTACACGGCTATGAATCATAAAAAAGGAAACTTTTTTATATTTCATGGCCTTTTTATATTCTCTCTGCCTTACAACACTTCGAATTAATTAGGGGAGGATTTTCATTTTATGTTTTTTACACAATTATTTAAGCCTGCGCCCCACGCGGAACGCTTACCAGCTGATCGCGTTGATAGCGAATACCGTAAATTACGTTTACAAGTATTCTTAGGTATCTTCATCGGTTATGCAGGTTACTACTTTGTTCGAAAAAACTTTTCACTAGCAATGCCATACTTAATCGAACAAGGCTTTAGTAAAGGCGAACTTGGGGTTATCCTTTCAGCAGTATCTATCGCTTACGGATTAAGTAAATTTCTTATGGGTATCGTATCCGACCGTTGTAATCCTCGCTACTTTTTAGCAGCTGGGCTATTTTTATCAGGTATCATTAATATTATTTTCGGCTCATTTTCTTTCATTACAACGAGCATCATACTTATGTTTGTACTTCAGTTTTTAAATGGGTGGGTACAAGGTATGGGATGGCCTCCTTGTGGTCGTACGATGGTTCACTGGTTCTCTATTAGTGAACGGGGTACAAAAATGTCTATTTGGAACGTCGCTCATAATGTCGGCGGCGCACTTATGCCTTCTCTTGTAACATTAGGATTATACTTCTTTGCAAATGACTGGAAGAGTATTTTTTACTTCCCAGGTATTCTTTCAATTTTAGTTGGTATTTATGTGTTAATTACAATGAGAGATACACCTCAATCTTGCGGATTACCTTCTATCGAGGAACATACTGGAGAATATCCAACAGATGAAAAAGTACAAGATCGCGAACGCGAACTTTCGGTAAAGGAAATTTTATTTAAATACGTACTAAACAATAAATTTTTATGGTACATCGCTATCGCGAACGTTTTCGTATACTTCGTACGTTACGGCGTTGTAGACTGGGCTCCTACTTATTTAGTAGAGGAAAAAAGCTTTACTCATAGTAGCTCACGTACCGCTTACGCTCTATATGAATGGGCTGGTATTCCAGGTACGCTTCTTTGCGGATGGATGAGTGATAAACTATTTAAAGGACGCCGCGCACCTGCTGGTATTTTATTTATGGTTGGTGTATTTATCGCCGTTCTTGTTTACTGGCTAAACCCTCCTGGTAATCCAATGGTTGATAGTATCGCACTTGTCGCGATTGGATTTTTAATTTACGGACCTGTTATGTTAATTGGTCTACACGCTCTTGACTTAGCACCAAAGAAAGCGGCTGGAACTGCAGCAGGCTTAACTGGCTTCTTCGGTTACTTAGGTGGAGCAACTTTCGCCAGTGCCGCTATGGGCTTTATCGTAGATGCATTCGGATGGGATGGCGGATTCATCTTATTACTTGCATCTTGTGTACTTGCAATGTTCTTCCTTGCTCTTACTTTAAATACAGGGTCAGTAAAACAAAAGCAAGCTTAAGCACTAATATTATTCTTATCAAAAAAAGAGAGACTGTTCTTTCGAGAACACCTCTCTTTTTTCTACATATAAACCTTTTTTCCTACAAAAGATTTATTTCCCTACCTTATACATGTTAGCGTTTTCAAAGCACTCCAACTACTTATATAAATGCATCCAATCTTTATATAAAAAGATTTTTGAATATTTTTTCAACTTGTGCTTGTCAAACATTGTCAATTTATATTAAAATAACAACAACATACAAAATATTTAGTCTTTTCAGAAAGATGGAGGGATAGCCATGAAGAATCCACTTCTTCGCATTGAAAACTTACAGACTTCCTTTCGTATACAAGATCAATATCATGCCGCAGTTGATGATGTTTCGTTAACTGTCCATGAAAATGAAATTGTCGCGATAGTTGGTGAATCAGGTTGCGGAAAAAGTGCACTTGCCCTTTCTATTATGCGACTGCATAATGAAGCAAATACAAAGTTACAAGGGCAGCTTAACTATAGAGATAAGGATTTGCTAACTATGTCAGCCGCAGAGATGAATAAAGTACGCGGCTCAAACATCGGCATGATTTTCCAAGAACCTCTTACAGCACTCGATCCTCTTATGACAGTTGGAAAACAAATCGAAGAAAACTTAGACTACCACACAAGCCTTTCAAAAGTTGAAAAGAAAGAACGCACCTTAGAACTACTTCATCAAGTTGGTATTCCAAAACCAGAACTTACATATAAACAATACCCACACGAATTATCTGGCGGAATGAGACAAAGAATTGTTATCGCAATTGCAATTGCTTGTAACCCAGCACTCATTATTGCAGATGAGCCAACAACGGCTCTTGACGTAACCATCCAAGCACAAATTTTAGACTTACTAAAATCTATTCAAGAACAAACGAAAATGGGCATCATTTTAATTACTCATGATTTAAGTGTTGTTGCAGAAACAGCTGATCGTATCGTCGTTATGTACGCTGGACAAGTTGTAGAAACAGGAAAAGTTGAAGAGATTTTTAACAATCCTCTTCACCCATATACTCGTTCTCTATTAAACTCCATTCCATCTGCGTATGCTGAAAAAGAAAAATTGCATGTAATTCAAGGGGTGGTTCCTTCGTTAGCGAAACTTCCTCGCACAGGTTGCCGTTTCCAAGCTCGAATTCCATGGATTAGACCTGATCAACACGAGGAAAATCCAATTTTACATGAAGTAAAACCAGACCATTGGGTACGTTGTACTTGCTACAAGCATTTCAACTTCCAAGATAAGAAAGGAGATGACGTAACTCATGGCACTGCTTAAAGTAGAAGATTTAAAAGTACATTTTCCAATTAAAGGTGGTTTCTTCGGACGCACATTAGATTACGTGCGCGCTGTCGATGGTGTAAGTTTTGAATTACAACCAGGTGAAACATACGGGATTGTTGGTGAATCAGGAAGTGGCAAATCAACAACGGGTAAAGCAATTATGCATTTAACGAAAGCAACAGAGGGTAGCATTCATTTTAATAATAGAGATTTAACAAAATTAAGTCGCTCTGAGCTACGTGAACAACGAAAAGATATTCAAATGATTTTCCAAGATCCTTATTCATCATTAAATCCGAAGAAACGTGTTCTCGACATTATTGCTGAGCCTCTTCGAAATTTTGAGAAGCTCTCACCTGATGAAGAACGTAGAGCAGTTCAAGAATATCTTGATAAAGTTGGTCTAAATCCAGAGTCTATTTATAAATATCCACATGAATTTTCCGGTGGACAAAGGCAGCGGATTGGTATTGCACGCGCTCTTACTTTAAAACCGAAGCTTATTATTGCAGATGAGCCAGTATCTGCGCTTGACGTGTCTGTACAGGCACAAGTGTTAAACTTCTTGCAAGATTTACAAGCTGAACTCGGACTAACATACTTATTCATTAGTCATGATTTAGGTGTAATTCGTCATATGTGTGACCGTATCGGTGTTATGTATCGCGGACGCATTGTCGAAGAAGCAACTAGTACAGAAATTTATAATAATCCGCAACATATTTATACGAAACGCCTAATATCAGCAATTCCTGATATTCGTCCTGAAAACAGAGAACAACAGCGTAAGCTCCGTCAACAAGTAAGCTCTGAGTACGAGAAATCATACGAAAATTATTTCAATGAAAACGGTCGGGCTTATGACTTAAAAGCAATCTCGCCAACGCACCGGGTGGCATTACCATAAGGGAGTGATAAAACATGTGGAAGTTTATATTACGGAGATTTTTAGTGATGATCCCGCAATTATTCGTGTTAAGTATACTTGTCTTTCTACTAGCTAAAGCAATGCCTGGCGATGCCTTAACCGGCAGAGCGATGAATCCAAAAGCGGATCCAAAAGTGATTGAAGAACAACGTGAAAAGCTTGGATTAAATGACCCAGTTGCAACACAATATGTTCGCTGGATTAAAAATGCCGTCCAAGGTGACTTCGGTATTTCCTATGCACATAAAATGAAGGTAACCGATTTAATTGGAGAACGACTTGGAAATACAGTATCTTTAGCACTTGTCATTCTTATTCTTACTTATTTAATTGCCATACCACTAGGAGTTATAAGTGGGCGGTGGAATGATACCTGGGCTGATCGACTCATTACCATTTACAACTATCTAGGTTTTGCTACACCACTATTTATATTTGCATTAATTATGCTCTTCCTATTCGGATTTAAGTTTGCAATATTCCCAACCGGCGGTAGCGTTGATCCTCAAGTTGCAACAGGTACATTTGCTTATTATTTAAGTAAATTGAATCACATGCTATTACCAGCTTTATCTGGTGCATTAATTGCGACAGTTGGTACGGTTCAATATTTACGAAGCGAAATTATTGATACGAAGCATAAAGATTTTGTGCGTACAGTAAGAGCAAAAGGTGTTCCAGAATCAAAAATCTATTCTAGACATATTTTACGAAATTCATTCTTACCAATTGCAGCCTTCTTAGGCTATGAAATTACAGGATTAGTTGGCGGTGCCATCTTTTTAGAAAGTATTTTTAGCTATCCAGGAATTGGACAACTATTTATACAATCTATCTCTCAACGTGATTTTAGTGTAATAACTGCACTCGTTATGTTTACTGGATTTGCAACGTTACTTGGAACTCTCCTTTCAGATATTATTCTAAGCATCGTCGATCCACGTATTCGTATTGATTAAAGAAAGGAGATGACGTTATGTTAGCAAACCCTGAAAAACAAACTGAAGTTATTCATTACGAAAAAAGCCCTTCTGGTTTCTCTATTATGTGGCGAGAACTTCGTAAAGATAAATTAGCAATGTTTTCACTTATTTTCCTAGCAATCTTATTACTAGCAGTCTACACAGCATCTTTTATTATGAAACAAGAAGATATTGTACGAGTTGATTTATTCGCTATTTATGCTCCTCCCTCTGCTGAACATTGGTTAGGAACAGATTACGGAGGACGCGACATTTTCGGCCAACTTATTATTGGTACACGTAACTCCTTTACAATTGGATTAGCAATTACTATTCTTTCTTGTTTAATTGGTCTTTCAATTGGATTAATTGCCGGGTATTTTGGAGGAGCTATTGATAATATCATTATGCGCATTATCGACTTTGTTATGGTTTTACCATTTTTAATGCTTGTAATTGTATTTATTACACTTGTTCCTACATTCAATATTTTTACTTTCATTTTAATTATGAGCGTGTTCTTATGGACAGGAAAGGCCAGATTAATTCGCTCAAAAGTATTAACTGAAAAAGAACTAGATTATGTCTCTGCATCTAAAACTTTAGGAACACCAAACTGGAAAATCATCCTTTTCCAAGTACTACCTAACCTAAGTTCAATTATCATCGTTAGTATTACATTAAATCTTGCTGGAAACATTGGTATTGAATCTGGTCTAACTTTCTTAGGATTTGGTCTACCAGAAAGTACACCAAGCCTTGGTACACTTGTTAGTTATGCTAGAAATCCAGATGTATTACAAGAAAAATGGTGGATTTGGTTACCCGCATCAGTCATGATTTTAACATTGATGCTGTGTATAAATTTTATTGGTCAAGCGTTACGCCGCTCGGCAGACGCAAGACAAAGAAAAGGATAAGGGGTGGAAGAAATGACAAATAAGCCAAAGTTTTTCAAAGTATTAAGTACACTTGCGGTTTCAACATTACTACTTTCAGCATGTGGGGGCAGTGGTGGTAGTGAAAAAACGAGCAGCACAAAAAAAGTAGATACAAATAAATTTAGTGCATCTGTTAAAAATGATAAAAAGGAAATTAAAGATGGTTCATTAACTTATGGTCTTGTTTCTAACACACCATTTGAAGGACTTTTGAACTTCGCTGTATATGAAGGAGATCCTGATAACCAGGTCATTACAATTTTCGATGAGTCTTTATTATCAAATGACGAAAACTGGGAATACACGAATGATGGTGCTGCTACATATGAAATTTCTAAAGATAAAAAGACAATTACACTAAAAATTAAAGATAATGTAAAATGGCATGATGGAAACCCTGTTACTGCTGAGGATTTAGAATACTCTTATCTAGTAATTGGTAGCAAACAATATGCTGGTTCTCGCTATGACACTCAAATGCAAATGATTGAAGGTATGGAAGATTACCACAATGGAAAAGCCGATAAAATTTCAGGTATAAAGGTAACGGATCCAAAAACAATTTCGATTACATTTAAAACAGAGAATCCTTCAGTGAAAACTGGGCTTTGGGCATACCCTCTTCATAAGAAATACTTAGGAGATGTACCAATCGATAAATTAGCAGAATCTGATAAAATCCGTAAAAACCCAATTGGTTTCGGACCTTTTAAAGTGAAGAAAATTACGCCAGGAGAATCCGTTGAATTTGAACGTTTTGATGGCTATTATGGTGGAAAACCAAAACTGAAAAGCATGGTTTTAAAAGTTGTTAACCCTTCCGTTGTTAACGCGTCCTTAAAAAATGGTGATATTGATATCGCTGAAGTAAGTGCAGATCAATATCCAAATGTAAGTAAATTAAAAAATGCACAATTAGTCGGTAAAACCGATTTATACTATAGCTATATCGGTTTTAAATTAGGCCATATGGATAAAGAAAAAGAAGAAGTAGTGATGGATAAGGAGAAATTTAAAGATGTTCGTGTACGTCAAGCAATGGCGTATGCTATCGATCGAAAAGAAATTGGTGAAAAATTATATCACGGCCTACGTTATCCAGCTAACTCACCAATCCCACCATCTCTACCAAAATATCATAACAATAAAGTTGGTGCCTATGATAAAGATGTAGAGAAAGCTAAAAAATTATTAGATGAAGCTGGCTATAAAGATACGAACGGAGATGGATTCCGTGAAGATCCGAATGGTAAAGAATTTAAAGCTAATTTCTTATCAATGAGTGGTAGCGATGTAAGTGAACCACTCGCAAAATTCTTTATCCAATCTTGGAAAGACATCGGCCTAAAAGTAGAGCTTCTTGATGGCCGCTTACATGAATTTAACTCATTCTACGATATGATTAAAAAAGATGATCCAAAAGTTGATCTTTTCGCTGCAGCTTGGGGAACTGCATCTGATCCAGACCCTTCTGGTATTTGGGCTAAAAACGCGCCGTTCAATTACACACGTTGGGCTACTGACAAAAACACAGAATTATTAAAACAAGGTATTTCTCCAAAAGCTGCTGATGAAAAGTACCGTAAAGATGTATACGATAAATGGCAAAAATTAGTTCATGATGAAGTACCATTAATTCCACTTCATTATAAATTTGACCTAAAAGGTGTAAATAATCGCGTAAAAGATTATAAATATACACCAGAAGATCAATATAAATGGGGTAACGTTAGCGTAACAAGCGATAAAGCAGAAACAGAGAAATAAGAAAATAGCTCCTGGCGCTGAGATACATGCCAGGAGCTATTTTTTCTTTACAATCCTTTTCTTGCTATTTATAATAACCAATTCCTTCCCTACTCTAAGATTAAAAGATTTGATGAATCATCTTTATTAAAATAGCTAACGTAACAGATGCAGCAAATCCCCCTAAACAAATTAAGCTTACCCCTTGACTATATGATAAATTTTGAAATGATTTCATTGCTTCCATCCTCCCTATCTCCCCTTTGATACTCTTATTTTACCAATGAGAAAAATTTCATAACATCGATTTTCCTAACAACTAACTTACAAATTTGTAAGTTAGTATTTTTTAAAACTTATATATCTAGTATGCCCACCCACTCTCCCTTTATACGTCAAAAAAGACCTCGAATTATATCAAGGTCTTAGTTACGTTCTATTTCGTTTTACTTTATAATCATCACCGGACATTTCACACGCTTTGCTATTTTATGACTGACACTACCAAGTACCATTTCTTGTAATGTATTTAATCCTCTACTCCCAGCAATAACAAGATCTATATCTCCTGTATTTACATATTGAACAATCGTATCTCCTGGATCGCCATGTAATATCGTAATTTTATAAGAAATGTTCTCTTTCTTTAATAAACCTTCAATCTCTTTTAATTTATCTTTTCGACTAGCTGATACTGTTTCTAAATCCGTTTGACCTTGTATAATATCTGACTTTGCCGTTCTATTATCTACAACATACACGACTTCAACATTTGTTTCTTCGTTAAATTTTGCAATATGTGTCGCGTGCTCAGCTGCTCGAAGTGCATGTTCAGAACCGTCACACGCTAATATAATTTGTTTATACATATGCTGAATCCCCTTTTCGTTATCCTACTCGTATTATATAATAAAGCCCCCTAAAAAGGAGGCTTCTAACTAGCAATTCTTTTATTATAAGTAGCTAAATTTGTAACAAGTTTTGCGCTACGTTCATTTAATCCTGTTATACTTACTTTCACACCAATTTGTTCATACTTCATGATAACTTTATCAATTGATGCCACTGCTGAGTCATCCCATACATGCGCATGAGTAAAGTTCATCTCAATTTCTTTCACATCTTCATTAAATGAAAAAGCATTTATAAAATCTGCCGTAGACGCAAAGAAAAGTTGACCGTGAATTTCGTATATTTTCTTATTTTCAATATATAAATGTTTCACGTGAATCTTTGCCATATTGAATGCAAATAATACAGCACTAATTACTGTACCAATAACTACGCCTAATCCTAAATTGTGAGTGATAAGAACGACTACTACTGTTACGATCATAACGAATGCATTCCCTTTTGGTACTTTATGAATCGTTGTTACAGAGTTCCAATCAAATGTTCCGATTGAAACCATAATCATAACTGCAACTAATGCTGCCATCGGAATATGAACAACATAATCACCTAAAACGAATAGTAATACGATTAAAAATCCGCCCGCTACAAACGTCGATAATCGTCCGCGTCCACCTGATTTAATATTAATAACAGATTGACCAATCATTGCACATCCTGCCATACCTCCGAAGAAACCAGCAACAACGTTTGCAATCCCTTGCCCACGTGCCTCCTTATGCTTATTACTTTCCGTATGCGTCATATCATCTAAAACTGAAGCTGTTAATAATGACTCTAATAAACCAATAATTGCAAGCATAACTGCATACGGTAAAATAATCCCTAATGTCTCAAGTGTAAAAGGCACGTCAGGAATGCTAAAGAACGGTAATTCTTTCGGCAAGCTTCCCATATCCCCTACTGTTTTCAACTGTAATCCGCTCATAAGTGCAATACTTGTCACAATAATAATGGAAATAAGTGTAGACGGAACAGCCGTCGTAATACGTGGAAATACATATATAATTACAAGACCTAATGCGACAAGTGCATACATTTGCCAATTTGCATTTTTAAAATGCGGTAATTGCGCTGTAAAAACTAAAATGCCAAGGGCATTTAAAAAACCACTCATAACTGACTTAGGGACAAACTTCATAAATGAACTCAGTTTGAACACGCCAAAAATAATTTGGACAATACCTGTTAATATTGTTGTAGCAAATAAATATTGCAAACCGTGATCCTTAACGAGCGTTACCATTAATAATGCCATTGCACCTGTTGCAGCTGAAATCATCCCAGTTCTTCCGCCAACAAATGAAATGGTAACTGCGATACAAAAAGCTGCATACAATCCAACGGTCGGATCTACACCTGCAATAACGGAGAAAGCTATCGCTTCAGGAATTAATGCTAAAGCAACGACAATTCCTGATAACACGTCCCCTTTCACATTGGAAAACCAGTCATTTTTTATCGTCTGAAACAAAATATCACTCCTCTACTCTTTTATCATTTGATTTTCTCCGTAAGAAAATCAAGGCCGACTGCACGAAGGTTATTATATAACGAGTAGAGGATTTTGTGCTATGTAAAAGTTTCCTAAAGAAAAAGGCACTACCTTAGTAGCGCCCTTGTTCATTATATTAATGTCCACCGTGTCCTTGACCACTTTCTTGTACAATCTCTAACCTCTCATCCAATATACCTTGTGTTTCAAATGAAATATCACTCGTACTTCCTAATAAGAAACCGTGATTATACGGTCCAAGCGTTGGGTCATCTTTAAAATTCGGTTGAATACTAGCAAGGAAGTCATACACTGGTTGTGAAGCTTTACCTTCTTCTAACACTACAACAGGTGCGTGTTTACCCATATGTGAAAATGGTGCTCCTGCAACTGCTAAGTCTGGTGTTTTGCTTGAAACAAATGATAAACCGTGGCCTGGTTTTGTGAACCCCCAGCCAAATTTCGTTTTCTCATCTTTAAATTTTGCAAATGCAATAGAATTTTCTGTTGGAGTCTCACCACTAATACGCGTTACTTTCCCGTATTTGCTTAACTCTTTTTCTACTTCTTTTGAAACGATTTTTTCTGGTCCTAATACATATATATTCGCTTTATCTTTTCTCATCTTTAATGCCTCTATCGTCGCTTCTGGCACCTTATCTTTCTCTGTATATAAAAGCGGTTCTGGCATATGAGAAATCCAGTTTACAGCTGGTGTTGTGTATAAACGTCCTTCTTCTTCAGGCGAACCGATAATAACACTATTTGGGTAGCTTCCTGTTATATCGGCATATTCTTTATCCACATTTTTTGCAAATGTAGCTGGATCCGTTTCTTTTATTTGCTTTACTTTATACTCTTTTAATTGCTCCAGGATTGATGCACCGACATCCCCCATCACCATAATTTGTGTTCCATCTTTCGTTCCGAGCGGATTTAGCCGTTTTATTTCTTTTAACGTCATTTCAGGTACCTTTTCTTTTTCTATAAATAAGATCGGCCCGTTATTCGGATGATGAATAAGATCCGCACTTGCAATCCCTAATTGCCACTCGCTCACTGGCACTAAAATAACAGCGCCTGGCTGATTCTCCTTATGAGTTGCTGGCCATATCGTTTGTGAAGTTAATACAGCCATTTGCAATGGATCATTTGTGTTTAACCTCGTCACATTTTTTAAACTTGTCGTTAATAAATCATTCGATGCCCCTTCGTTCATTTCTTTCGGCGCAGTTACTTCCTGCTTCATTTTCATTTCCTTTTGCTCTGTTTTCTTCTCTTCTTTAGATTCATGATTTTTATGATCTGTATTCGTTTGTCCACATGCTGCAAGACCAACTGCTGTAATTATTGTTATCCCAAAAACCCGGGTCATCTTTTTCACTATACCGCCTCCGTATGAATCATTTTCGAGCCAATATGATTATCTAAAATGGAATTTCAACTTTACAATAACAAGCAATTCTGAAGAAATTATGCAGATGCATTATAATCTGCACCATTTCTTCATGATTTTGCATTAAACTTTAAGTAACGATTATAACTATGGAGGGCTCTCTATGATTGATATACTGCTCGTAGACGATGAACCGAGAATGCTTGAATTATTAACACTTTACCTTACTCCAATTGGATATAACTGCATATGTGCACAATCCGGAGAAGAAGCTATTTCACATATAGAAAATCAAAACTTTAAATTTATTTTACTCGATATTATGATGCCAAAGATGGACGGATGGGAAACGTGCAAAAAAATCCGTTCATTTAGTAACGTTCCTATTATTATGGTTACCGCTCGTGATCAAACAGTAGATGTCGTCCAAGGATTAAAAATCGGAGCCGATGATTACGTAACGAAACCTTTCCATGAGGAGGAACTTTTCGCAAGAATTGAAGCTGTTTTACGGCGTACGAATCAAGATGCGCAAATCGAATATCACGGCATTTTATGGGATGAGGCAAAACATTTTGTGTCTGTCCATGATGAAGAACTTCTTCTCACTCCAATCGAATTTTCTTTGCTCGGATTATTTTTACGCCATGTGAACTACGTATTAAGCCGTGATCAGCTCATTGAACGAATTTGGGGATTAAATACAAATACAGAAGATAGAACTGTCGATTCACATATTCGTAATTTGCGTGATAAATTACGAAAAGTAAATTTCCCTATCGATCACCATTTAAAAACAGTTTATGGCGTCGGATATCGATGGATTGATACTCTAGATTAAGGAGCAAAGCAATGAAGCGAATTTCTATTCAGCTCGGATTTTATTTTTTGATTGTTACACTTTTAATCGAAAGTGTTCTATTTGTCTCGCTTTATTATAGCCTTGTCAACAATAGAGTAAATGAAGAAATGACAGCTTTATTAAAGCGCGGAAATAGTCACAGAGATGTCCTTGAAAAGTATTTTGATAAGCAAACAATCTCCCATGTTGCACTAATGGAATCCGAAGCCGAAACCACTGTTGTTATTACAAATGCAAATAAGGATGTACTAGCTAAATCCAATGAAATAAATACTACTATAAAAAAGCATATTGAAAAGATGCAAACACGGACAGATCATGACGGAGCAATTATAGAGAATCATTGGAAAACATCTAATTATATATGTACAGTTAGTCCAATTATAGTCACAGGAAAAACAGAAGGCTATGTATATATGTTTCTCGGAACAGCATCAATAGAAGAAATGGTGAATGGGCTAACGAGACAATTCATTATTGCCGGAGTCATTACTTTTCTATTAACAGCCATCACCATCTTTCTCTTATCACGGTTGTTAACAAAACCATTGTTACACATGAAACATGCCACTGAAAAAATGAGCAAAGGCGATTTATCTGTTTCATTAACAACTAGTCGAAATGACGAAATTGGTGAACTAGCATCGTCTATTCAAACGCTTGCTAATGATTTACATTATATGAAAACAGAGCGAAGTGAATTTCTAGCGAGTGTTGCTCATGAATTACGAACACCGTTAACATATGTAAGGGGTTATGCGGATATAGCATTAAAAGAAAGCACATCGCCTGAACAACGTTTACGATATTTATCTATTATAAAAGATGAGTCTGATTACATTACAAACTTAGTTCAAGATTTATTTTCACTTGCACAAATGGAACAACATAATTTTTCTATTCAAGTAAAAGAAGTACATTTACACACCTTCCTGACTCGCATAACCGAAAAAGTAAACGCCATGTATAAAGAAAGATACATTAAAGTTTCTTTCTCTTGCCCTTCTACACTGCTAGTAAGCTTAGATGAGCAGCGATTTGAACAAGTTATAGTGAACATTTTGAATAACGCTTATAGACATTCAAAAGAATATTCTCATATCCACATTTCTGTTATAGAAGAAAATAAACGTATCTCCATTACAATTGAAGATGAAGGCGAAGGTATTCCGCCTGAAGACCTTCCTCACATTTTCGACCGCTTTTACCGCGTCGATAAAGCAAGAACACGCGCTACAGGTGGAACTGGCTTAGGACTCTCTATCGTGAAGGAAATTGTAGAACTACACGGCGGGAATATTACAGTCACAAGTGAAGTTGATCATGGGTCTTTTTTCACCATTTCATTACCATCTATATAAAAACACGGCTACTATCAGTAGTCGTGTTTGTTTATCCTTTAAGATTTTACTTTATAATATAAATTTACAAATTGCCCAAAACGTTTCGTATCCGTTAAAGTTAAATTGATTTCTGGGTTCTTGCCTTGAAATAACGGCACTCCAGAACCTAATATATGAGGTGTAATCGTAACAACATATTCATCAATTAGATTATTCTTAAAGAACTCTCTTAATAGACTTCCTCCACCGACCATCCATATTTTAGATCCTTCTTGTGCTTTTAACCTTTTTGTAAACTCCACTACATCTTCATTTACAAACTCTACATGTCCGTTCGTGCCTTTTTCTGAATTAGAAAAAACATAACATTTTTTGTCTAAGTACGGGAATGTTTCCGTATGCTCTACTACATAATCGTACGTTCTTTTTCCCATGATTATTGTATCAATCGTTTCATACATTTCTGTATAACCGTTATCTCCCTCTCCTTCCGTTTCCATTAACCACTGTAAATCATCATCTTCTTTCGCAATATATCCATCCAAACTAGCTGCAATAAATAAAACTATTTCACGTGACATATCTTTTCCTCCTTGCATCTCATCTTGATAACATATGATGTAAACAATATACTAACAGTAAAACATGACAATTTATGTCATGTTAAAAAGAAAAAAGGTGATACATTTGTCAAAAGCTAAACGCTTATTAGATATTCTTATATTTGCTTCTGCCAAAAAGACATTTACAGCTCAAGAAATAGCTGATGAATTTAATATTTCCGTTCGTACTGTCCATAGATACATTTTAAATTTAAGTGATATGGGATTACCCATTTATGCTGAGCAAGGTCGTAACGGCGGCTATAAAGTATTAACGAATAGAGTTATTCCCCCTATTTTATTTACGGAAGAAGAAGCAGTCTCCATCTTTTTTGCTTTTCAGTCTTTAAGCTACTACCGAGACTTACCTTTTAATACCGAAATCAATTCTGTTACTCATAAACTGTATGGTTCTCTACAAGATGATGCGAGAGCGAAAGTTGATACAATACGTTCTTATATCGCTTTTTGGAATCCGAAAAGAACAATTGATACACATCTTTTAAACGAAGTGTTAACAGCGGCTATCGAAAATAAAAATTTACACTTCCAATACGAATCTAAATCGGGGATAAAAACAAAGCATGTTCATCCGATCGGTGTATATGCTCACGACGGTTTATGGTATTTGCCCTCCTATGATTTTAGTAGAAAAAAAGTATTACTGTATCGCGTCGATCGTATTCTTTCCATATTATCAACGGAAGAAAATAAGGATACATTCATGAATTTAGAAGAGTGGTTTACCTCTAACTCTAACGTAGTATACAGTCCTATTCAGTTACATGTTTTACTGACAACAGAAGGTGTGCGCCAATGTAAAAGCGTGCCTTACCTTGAAGAATTCGTGGTAATAAACGAAGACGGGACAGGATATATACATTCAACAATTGATAAAGGAGAAATCAATTTTATTACGCCTTTATTTTATAGGCTTGGAAAAGATGCACGAGTTTTAGAACCGAAAGAACTAATAGATGGTTTGCGTATTCGTGCGAAAGAAGTTTTACATATGTATGAAGACGAAAAAAGCTGCTAAATGTAAGCAGCTTTTAGTGTATTTGTTCCTACTGTTTTACTATTGACGAATATCAAACCACCAACGATTTTTCGAATTCATGTTTTCAGTGTCACCAATCCCTCTGTAATTGAAAGCATCCAAAAAGATTGAATCTAGTTTATCTTCATCTACAAAATAACCTAAGTTAACTTTTACCGTTTCTCCTGGTCGAATACTGCCAATATTGTAGAAGCTTTTCCCATCTCCGTGAGGCTCTAAATAATCAACTTCGCCCGTCATAATATTTTTCTCGGCAATTCCATCTTCTTTAGCGTAGTTCCATGCATTACCTTTAGATTTAAGCAGTTTTATAGATGGATGCATATAAATTTCTTCTGTCGCCTGCTTACCTATATTTTTCACTGTTGTTGTTAGATAAATAAATTTAGGATGAACTAATTTTGACTCTACTAATTGATCAATTGAATCTTTACCATTTCCAATTTTATATTTATCCCTTCTATATGGTATCAATCGTCCAGCTTGATCCAAAGCCTGATTCCTGCTTAGTATTCCTAAGCCCATTTCATAAAAGTTCTCTTGTTTAAAATCTTTGATTGAATCAAAGACTTCAACTTTTTCTATCACATATTCAATTTGGCTGTTATCCATAGATATCGTTACTGGAACCTTTTGCCCTATATGAAATAGTCGTTTGCTATCTTTTTTCAAAGGAATCACCTTAGTTTTTTTAGATTCATCTGCTTCGCTAAAATACTTTTTATCATAATCCGTTATATATGATGCCTTTTCTTTTGAAGTAAGCTCAAGTGAAATATTCCCTAACACATCTATCATTTGTTCTTCGTTTATATCTGACCCAATAAAACTTTCTAACATAATCCCTTCTTTCTCAAAAAAGAGAAAGACCTTCCTATCAAACATTACATTGTTGTTTCCAGTTTCTTTATGAACAATTACTGCTTTCCTACCATTTATCTCTTTTTCTTCATAGCTTTTTGAATACAAAGTTTGAAAATCTGCATTTTCTCCTATTCTCCAAAGAGCAAATGAAAAACCCCCCATTGCGGCGTTATCTTTAAATGAATATTTCATAGCACTGTCATCAATTGCTTCCATATTTTCTGGCAATTTACCAACCTTCAACTTATACCACTTATTACCCTTTTTCGAATCCTTATTTGTTACTGAAACATTTACTTCGTAATTTTGTTTTTGGACAATCATATTATATACTTTCACTACACCAAAAACGGTTGTCGGCATACCAATCAATAAGCAAGCAGCAGCGATTAACATACAATGTCTTTTACGCTTTTTCTGCGGTTGTCCATCTTTCAGCTTCATTTCCTCCATAAACAATTTCTTTTTACGTGTATATGTATGTGAAAATTCATGTCGTTCTTCGAGTTTATCAAAATCATCTAAAGCAATTTTTTCAGCAAGTTCATATATTTCTTTGGAGTTCTTTGAATTCGTCATGTTGTATACCTCCTATCATATTTTGGACTCGTTTTCGAGCGCGTTCAAACTGCTTGCGGACATTAACCTCCGTAATCCCCATTACACTTGAAATTTCTTGATACGTTAAGTTATAGAAGACTTTGTACTTAAACACCTGTCTGTTAGATTCATTTAACTCTTTTAGCAATGTATCAATTTGAACCTCAGACATTTTACGTTTTTCCCACTCTTCAATATTTTCATCTACTGCTTCTATTGATTCTCTTTGATATTCTTCTAAAAATGTTTCATGTCGTTTATTTTTCCGGTAGCTATCAATCGCCTTATTTTTCGCGACCCTCAAAATGTAGCGTTTAAGCTCTTGCATGTTCAAGCTATGGAGATTTTCCAAGTTCTTATAAAGAGTAATAAACGTCTCTTGAACTGCATCTTCAGCCTGCTGAATATTATTTAAAATAGAATACGCTACATAATAAACTTTTTGTTCGTACAACTCGTATAGCTCTTCCATCTTTTCGTAATCGTTGTTTGTAACTTTCATATAATTCCTCCTCTCACTCTATATAACGAATGAACGATATACTTTGTGACACTGCAAAATCTTTTTATAGATAAAATTTAATAATAGAATAAACAAAAGCCCAATTTCTCTATTGTAACTAAGAAATTGGGCTTTTGTTTATTAGAATTTTCCTCACTGTTCCATTAAGAACATCCCTCTTATGCCTTTTCAGTAAGCAGTATTTGCTCTATCGCTTCTTTTAACAAATTCCTTGTCTCTTCAAAGTTATGATTCTTCTTTTCCCCCAGTTGCACCGTATAAAACTCAGCAAATGAACGCTCTTTATATCTTGGTACCACATGCATATGGTAATGTGTTAACTCGTTAAAGATTCCACCATTTTGACAAATTGTAATTCCATCTGGTTTATATAATGCCTTAATCGCTTTTACAATAATCTTAGAAGCATCCATAATCGATTTCGCTACAACGTCATCTAATTCGTCTACTTCTACAACATGCTGCTTCGGCACAATTAAAGTATGGCCTGGATAAAAAGGTTCATGATCTAAAAAGCATGTTACATATTCATCTTCATATACTTTATATATTTTTTCTTCTTCGTTTGCTAATTTACAACCTAAACAATCCATTACACTTTCCCCTCTCTCTAAAACATAAAAACGTGAGAACCGTATTCTCACGTTTTTATATTTCACTTTATTAGTTCAATTGTTTCCGTAACTTTTATACTATCTTTTACAGATTGAACAATCGTGCAATTTTTCACTGCAAGTTGCAGCGCCTTGTCCAACTGCTCTTCTGTAATGTTTTGTGCTTTAATTTTATAGTGCAAATGAACACTTTCAACTGGTTTTGATAAAGCTTCACTTCTACCAATTTCAGTTTCAATTGTAAACGTATCGTATGGAATACGTTTCTTTTCTAAAATTGTTCGAAAGACAATTGCACTACACCCTGCGATAGAGGAAACGAGTAATTGTAACGGTGAATATCCGTTTTCTTTTCCAATCGCTAATTGACCATACGATAAATCTGCCTCTATATCATGGTGTTTGATTATTAGTTTCATTTGTTTTTTCCATCTCCACTTTCATCGGTTTCTGCCGTTTCTTACTCATATAATAATATATATAGCAGAAAATGATAAATGGAATACCACAGTATAACGCCATTCTTTGTTCTGGAATAAACGCTAAACTAATAACAACAATACTATTTGTAATTAAAGCTAAAATAGGAACAATTGGATATAACGGTGTTCTATACTTTAAGTCCTCTAACTTTCCTCCGCCTTTTATATACTGGCTTCTAAAGCGTAGTTGCGATAGAGCAATAATGATCCAACTTGATACAGCTGATAAACCAGCTATAGATAATAAATACATGTACACTGTATCTTCTGCAAGGAAGCTTGTGAATAAAGAAAGACCAGCTACAGCAATCGTTACGACTAGCGCTGTAATTGGAATACCACGCTTATTTACTTTCTGGAAGGAAGTTGGTGCCATTCCTTCATTTGCAAGTGACCATAGTATACGCGTCGCTGCATATAATCCAGAGTTCGCTACAGATAATAACGCAGTAATAATAACGAAGTTCATAATATCAGCTGCGTATGGAATACCGATTTTATCAAATACGACTACGAATGGACTTTCAATTACGCCTGCTTCTTTCCAAGAAATTAATCCTACTAAAATTGTCATTGTTAAAATGAAGAATAACATAATGCGCCATACTGTATTACGGATCGCACGTGGAATTGTTTTTTCTGGATTTTCACTTTCTCCCGCTGCAATTCCGATTAACTCTGTTCCTTGGAATGAGAAGTTAACTGTAATCATTGTAAGTAATACGGCAGCTAATCCATTCGGGAATAACCCGCCATCGCTTACAAAGTTAGAGAAAAGAGGTGCCGCTTCTTTTCCATCGTATGGTAAAAATCCTAGCAATGCACTACCACCAAGAACAACAAATGCAAGAATTGTAACTACTTTAATACTAGAGAACCAAAATTCTAATTCAGCATAACTTTTCGCCGAAATTGCGTTTGAAGCATATAAAATAACGCCGAATACAAGACACCATACCCAAACATCAACATTCGGAAACCATCTTTTCATCATTAAACCGATTGACGTTAATTCTAGTCCTACTGTTACAGCCCAGCCAAGCCAGTATAACCAGCCAATCATAAAGCCAGTTCCTGGTCCAATAAACTTCGTCGCATACTTTTGGAAAGATCCTGAAACCGGCATTGCTACCGTTAATTCTCCAAGACAAAGCATTGTTAAATACATAATAAATCCGCCCACTAAATATGAAAGGATGGCTCCCCCTGGTCCAGCCTGATTAATGGTGTAACCTGAACCTAAGAAAAAACCTGTCCCGATTACACCACCAAGTGCGATCATAAATAAATGTCTACTCTTCATCGTACGATGTAATTTCTCATTCGTTGGTTGCTGCATCTAAATCCTCCCCCTACCGATACCCCTATATCTTGTTAAAATTTTCTGATAATAAAAATATACACGAAAGCGATTACAATTTCTATATAAAATTAAAACTTTTCTGATAAAATAATATAAAAAATTGAATTATCACGAGATTTAGATTCTAATTAGAGGAAAATAAGGTTAAACAAGGAAAAAACCTTTACATATATTGTAAAGGTCAACGAAGTTCTAATCTTCTCGATAAAATTGATAAACTATAATTTACGATAAAGTACATACAAGCTACTACTATAAACGTTGGAATCATATAATTCACATTCTGTCCGCTAATAATTTGAGCATTATGCATAAGCTCTGGCAGTGATATAACAACTGCTAATGCTGTATCTTTCAGCAATGAAATAAACTGACTAACAAGCGGTGGAACCATTCTTCTTAATGCTTGTGGTAAAATGATATGCCAAAGCGCTTGAACATACGTTAATCCTGAAGATCTTGCGGCTTCAATCTGTCCTTTTTCAATCGATAATAAACCACTTCGAACAATTTCAGATATCATTGCCGCTTCAAATATTGTTAACGCAACAATTACAGCTGTTATAATTTCTAATTTCAATCCTGCTTCTGGAAGTGCAAAATAAGTGAAAAATATAATTAAAAGTAGTGGTAAATTTCGAATCACTTCAACGATAATTCCTAATATTTGTGAGACGACAGGTATTTTCATATAGCGCAATATCCCTATTACACTGCCAATAATAAAGCTAAGTACAATCGCTACAAGCGCTACCTCTAACGTTATGAGTAATCCTTTTAATAAAAAGAGGATATGATCCCCTGTTATAGCTCCCTTAAAATCCATTTACACCGCCTCCTTTGCCAAGCGTTTTTCTAAATAACGCACTAGCATACTGAGCGGAATTGTTAATATTAAATAAAACATCCCGACAAATATATAAACATCAAACGTAACAAACGTCTTCGTTGAAATTAAATCTCCTTGATACATTAAATCAGCACCAGCGATAATTCCGAGTATGGAAGAGTTTTTTACTAAATTAAGAAATTGATTTCCTAGAGGAGGGATTACGATTTTCATCGCTTGAGGTAAAACGACATGGTACATCGCTTGCGTATAAGTCAATCCTGAGGAACGCGCTGCTTCCATTTGACCTTTGGCGACTGATAAAATACCAGCGCGAATAACCTCGGCAATAAACGCTGCAGTATATACCGTAAGCGTAACTGTTCCTGCTACAAAACCATTTAAAGTAACTCCTATTACAGGTAAAGCGAAATAAAATATAAATGCAATTAATACGAGTGGAATATTTCTTACAAACTCCACAAAAGCTGATCCTATCCAGTTTAAAATACGAATCGGTGCAATACGCATTATAGCCAAAATTACTCCTAAAATAAAACTGCCTATTAATGCAATTACACTAGACATTACTGTATATTTAAACCCTTCTAAATACATATCAATGTTATTCGTTAATATAGAAAAATCAGGCACATATTCTCCCCTCTTTCTTTACAAGAAGAGGATGAGTACTCTCATCCTCTCACTTTTACTATCTACTTTTCTGGTTTTTGTCCAATCCACTTCTCATACAGTTTGTCATACTCTCCGTTCGCCTTCATATCTTTTAGCAAGCTATTAATCTCTTTCGTCAAATCATCTGCACCTTTTTGCACAGCAATTCCGTATGGCTCATCCGTGAAAATTTTCCCTACAACTTCATAATTCGAATCTTGTTTTGCCATTCCGTAAAGAATTGCATTATCTGTCGTTAAAACATCACCTTTCCCTGCTTTTAACGCCGTAAATGCCTCACTATAATTTTCAAATTCTAATACAGTCGCTTCTGGTGACTTTTGACGTATATTATTTGTAGACGTTGAACCTTTTACAGCTAACACCTTCACGCCTTTTTTCACATCATCAATACTTTTAATAGCGCTCCCTTTTTTCACAAGTAACGATTGTCCCGCTTTAAAATATACATCTGAAAAATCAACTTCTTTTTTACGTTCTTCCGTAATTGTCATTGTTGCGATAATTGCATCAATGTCACCATTTTTCAGTAGTGGAATACGCGTTTTAGACGTTACTTCTTTTAATTCTAGTTTCTTTTCATCTCCGAGGATTTTTTTCGCAAGCGCCTTTGCAACATCAACATCAAATCCTTCTACCTGCCCTGTTGAAGGGTTTTTCAATCCAAATAAATTCGTATCATTCTTCACCCCAACTACTAGTTTCCCGCGCTTTTTAATTTGCTCAATGGCCCCGCCTTGCTTCGTATTCATTTCTTTTGCCTCATCTGTTTTACTTCCGCACCCAGCAACGACAAGTACGAATAAACATGAAAATACGATTACGGTAAGCAACTTTTTCATTTTAAACATGAAATTCCTCCTTTAATGATTTAACACTCGGCTTAAAAATAGACGCGCTCTTTCTTGTTCAGGACTCGCAAAAAATTGCGCCGGTGTTGTATCCTCAATGATCTTGCCATCATCCATAAATAAAATCCGATCTGCTACCTCTCGTGCAAATCCCATCTCATGTGTGACAACGACCATCGTCATCCCTTCTTTAGCTAGCGTTTTCATAACATCAAGTACTTCCCCAATCATCTCTGGATCAAGAGCAGACGTAGGCTCATCGAATAGCATAATTTCTGGCTGCATCGCAAGTCCTCTAGCAATTGCTACCCTTTGCTGTTGTCCCCCCGATAATTGGTGTGGGTATACATTGGCCTTCTCCGGAATTCCTACTTTCTCTAAATAAAACATCGCTGTTTTCTCAGCTTCTTCTTTTGAAACTTTATTTACTTTAATAGGTGCTAGTGTAATATTTTGAAGAACCGTTTTATGTGGATATAAATAAAAATGTTGAAAGACCATCCCAATATTGCGGCGTAATTTATTCATATCTGTTTTGACATTGTGTACCTCCGTATTTTGTACAATTAACTCTCCATCTGTAATTGTCTCTAATTGATTTATACACCGAAGCAACGTGCTTTTTCCTGATCCTGAAGGCCCAACAACTACTACCACTTCACCTTTTTTCACTTGCACATTAATATCTTTTAAAACTTGAAAATTGCCATAATATTTATTTACATTACGAAACTCTATCAACATACTCCCCCCTTCCACTAACAAAGCATGTACATTCTTTTTATATTCAAAAATAGGCAAAAAAATAACTTCCAGCTCCATTTTGTCCATAAAAAAAGCAAAGGGATTTTCCCTTTGCTTTTTCATTCCTATTCTATTAAGATACTTCTTCTTTCTTATCTTTTCCGTATTCATGCTCCCAGAAATCAGCATTTTTAATGCCTAATGGTCCTGGATCGAATACTGGATCTTTTCCTTCTTTTTTCTGCTTTTCATAATCCTTTAATGCAACTAATGCAGGTTTTTGTAATAGTAAAATCGCAATGATATTTACCCATGCCATAATTCCTACACCGATATCACCTAAAGCCCACGCCGTTGCTGCTGTTTTGATACAGCCGTAGAATACAGCTCCTAAAAAGACAAATTTTAGTACCATAGACAACCAAGGACGGTCTTTATCTCGATTCAAGTACGCGATATTCGTTTCTGCAATGTAGTAATATGCCATAATTGTTGTAAATGCAAAGAATAGTAACGAGATTGCAACGAAACCGTTTCCAAATCCAGGGAAAACAGATTCTACCGCTGCCTGTGTATATCCTGGTCCTGGCTGAGCACCATTTAATTTATTTACGATAAAGTTTTTTCCGCTTGCATCAAATACGTTATACATGCCTGTAATAATCATCATAAATGCTGTTGCTGAACAAACAAATAATGTATCAATGTAAACGGAAAATGCTTGCACTAAACCTTGCTTAGCTGGATGTGATACTTCAGCTGCTGCCGCCGCATGTGGCCCAGTTCCTTGCCCTGCTTCATTGGAATAAATACCACGTTTTACTCCCCAAGAGATTGCCAAACCGATAATACCACCGAAAGCAGCTTCTAATGCAAACGCGCTTCTTATAATTAACATAAATGCTTCTGGCAATTTTTCAATATTCATAGCAACAATGACGCAAGCTACTAAAATATAGCCAACAGCCATAAACGGTACGACAACTTGCGCCACATTAACAATTCGCTTTACCCCACCAAAGATAATAAGAGCTAATACAACAACTAATAAAGCCCCTGATACTGTAGTGTTAATCCCAAAAGCCGTTTCTAAACTTACAGCAATACTATTAGCCTGCACACCTGGTAGTAAAAGCCCCGTTGCAAGAATTGTAGCTGCAACGAATACTAAAGCATACCATTTCACACCTAAACCTTTTTCAATGTAATAAGCAGGTCCACCGCGAAACTGACCTTGGTGTTTCGTCTTATATATTTGCGCGAGTGTTGATTCTACATAAGCTGATCCTGCTCCTAAAAAGGCTACTGCCCACATCCAAAATACAGCCCCTGGTCCACCGAAGGCTACTGCCGTTGCTACCCCAGCTATATTCCCTGTCCCAACGCGCCCTGATAACGAAAGTGCTAACGCTTGGAAGGAAGAAACACCAGCCTCTGATTTTTCTCCTTGAAATGTCAGCTTCACCATTTCTCCTACATGCCTTACTTGTAAAAACCTCGTTCGAATAGAAAAATATAAACCTACTCCTAAACATAAATAAACAAGTGCTGGACTCCAAACAATATTATTTAACCAATTTACGAAAGCTTCCAATATTCCCCCTCCTTTTTATCAAGAATATTCAGAATATATAAAAATTATAAATGTATACCGAATCTATGACAATATTATTTTAATAAAACAAACATATTTTTGTATAAAAAAACAAAGTATACATTTATTTTGTATACTTTGTTTTGAACAAAATGTATTATATATTCACAATTGCTTCTTCGCTTATAATTCTTTCATATAACTCTTCAGATAATTTTCGGAAGTTATCTGGCATATCTTTCCCCTTGAACTTCTTTTGGAGTGTGCCGTATAGACCTATGTCACGCAAACGTAAAAATAGTGGTAACGATTCATACCAACTATCCACCAGCCTGTGCTCATACTCATATCCTTTTCGTAAAACTTGTAATTGTTTACGAGCAAAATCTGTCTTCTCTTCCGCTGTCCACGGTGTAAATAGAACAGAGTAATAGAGAACCATCGCTAAATCATGTATAAAGTAATTATAAGCCGCATCATCAAAATCAAAGATTGTTAGCTCTTTTCCATCATAATGAAAATTACCGGGATGGATATCACCGTGCATAAGGCCGAATGTTTCTCTTTCAATTGGAAGAGCCTTTATTTCATCCATTAATACCGCAGCAATCTTTTTCACTTGATCATCTTCTAATTCATTAACAATCCCGCTCTCATCTTCTTCCCACGTATCACGATAATCTGTTTTAGGATAGTTCATTGTTAGGCGATGCAGTTGACCAATCGCTTTTCCCCACGCTTCAAAGTAAGCATCTCCCCAATAATGCGATCCTTCTCCTTTTACTTGCTCACCTTTTGCATATGTAAATAAGGAAGCGAAAAAGAAAGTCCCATCCTCTGCTCTGATTTCTTCTACAAGATTTTGAGACGTTGAATAAAGAGGTCCCGCTACCTTTGCTCCGTTCTCCGCAACATATCGTAAAAAATCTAGTTCAGCCTCGACTTCTTTTTTAGAGCGATGCGACGAATGCGTTAAACGTAATACATAGTCTTCTCCATTATCACCCTTCGCCTTAAAAATATAATTCTCAAAATCTCCAAGCGGCTTGTCTTCCACTGTTACATGAAATGCCTTTGCTGCTCTTGCTAAAATCGCTTTTGTAAAAACTCGTTCTACAGCTCTTTCCATATGTATCCCTCCTATATATCTTCTTAATTCGACACAAATGTGAGAAGTACTGCTATGAAATTGAATAATGCACAAAAGACAATGTAACGTAACCTTCAACCCTCTTTTTAAAAAATAATTCAAGCATAAATTTCTCACAAACGACAAAAATTAACAGAAACAATTGTACTCTAAAAGAGGTGGAAATTATGACAGAGAAAAAAGAACAACAAGAGAGTAAAAAACAAAAGCATATGTTTCCATCACTTCCGGAGAACATTAATTACATTGAAAATAAACTTTCCCATTCTGATGATATAAAAAAATTAGATCTCCCATTTCAAAACGGCAAAGGAACAATCTTATATATCGAATCTTTAGCAGACCCAAATTTAATTCACCAATTAGCTCTTGAGCCTTTATTAACCCGTTCGGATTTACCTTTGGATAAAGCTTTCGCCACATTAAATATGAAAAAAGAAACAAATTTAAATTATGGCGTACAGCTTCTATTACAAGGTAAATCCTTATATTTTCATGAACACGTCGACAGTTTTTGTATTTTCGAAACAGCTTTATCTTTAAAGCGAGATATAGCAGAGCCTGATAATGAAGGGATTGTGCGCGGTCCACATACTGGTTTTGTAGAGGATCTAGCAACGAATTTAGCCTCTATTCGCAAACTCATAAAAAGTCCACATGTCGTCGTTAAATATTTCACGCTTGGTGAAGAAATGCACACGAAAGTGGCAATTGCTTATATGCAAAACATAGCTAATGACGATTTAGTTACAGAAGTAAAAAGAAGGTTAGAAACGATTAAGACAGATGCACTCATGCCACCAGGATACATACAAGAATTTATAGAAGATACGTCATTCTCACCCTTCCCGCAGCAATTAAATACAGAGCGTCCAGATAGAGTAGCTGCAAATTTAATGGAAGGACGAGTTGCTATTTTATCTGATGGAGATCCAACAGCTCTTATCGTTCCCGTTACATTATTCGCTTTTTATCAATCACCAGATGATTATAATAACCGCTGGATCGTTGGATCTTTCGTCCGAATGATTCGCTTAGTTAGTTTCTTGATTGCTTTTCTCTTACCAGCTATATATATCGCAACCGTAGCCTTTCATCCTGATGTATTGCCGCTCGAACTTGTGTATACAATTAAAGCCTCATTAGAGAAAGTACCACTTCCTCCTATTTTCGAAGCTCTCTTAATGGAGCTAATTTTCGAGTTATTGCGGGAAGCTGGTATTCGCTTGCCGAGCCGAGTTGGACAAACAATCGGTATTGTAGGCGGTTTAGTAATTGGTGATGCGATTGTAAAAGCCGGACTCGTTTCTTACACAATGATTATCGTTGTAGCTTTAACTGCAATCTCATCTTTTCTTGTTCCATCGAACGATATGAGTTCAGCAGTTCGAATTCTTCGTTTTCCATTAATGCTTCTTGCTGCTATATTCGGATACGTAGGAATATCATTCGGTCTCATTATAACTTTCGTTCATTTATGCCAGTTACATTCATTTCATACACCATATCTTTCTCCTGTTGCTCCGATGCGGATTAAAGATATGAAAGATTCTTTTGTAAGACTACCAATTTGGTCTTTTTGGGAACGACCACATGATCCAAAACCGAAAAAAATGCAGCGCCAACATGTAACGAGAGAGGATGAGGACGGTGACAAACACGCAAAGTAAAATTTCGCTTGTTCAATTTACCTTTTTCGTTATTCAATGCCAAATCGGGGTTGGTATACTTTCTCTACCTAACCGTCTTCACCCAATAGCAAAAGGTGGTGGATGGATTTCCGCTCTCATCGCTGGGCTTGCAATTCAACTTATTATTTTACTTATGTGGCTTTTCTTAAAACGATTTCCTGATGCAGATATGTATGAAAGTGTTTGTATGCTATTTGGTAATAAGTTTGGAAAACTATTAGGCTTTGCTTATGTTTTTTATTTTACTCTTATCGGTATGACAGTTATGTTAAATGCTTGTAATGTCATTAAAGTATGGGTTTTGCAAGCGACCCCTTGGTACGCAATTCTCTTACTATTTACGATAGCTTGCTGCTATATAGCCTATAACACATTCAAAGTTATTGTACGATTTTATGTCATGGCTTCTATTCTCATTTTGCCCATGGCTCTTTTAATTGCACTAGGGTTTTCACGAGCTGATTTTTCTTATATTTTTCCAATTACAGAAGCCGGATGGTGGAATATTATTCAAGCATCAAAAGAAACAATTACAGCTATGTATGGTTTTGAAATTATTCTTATCGCTTTCCCAAAAGTAAACGGGAGTTCTGTAGCAAAACTAAAGGCAATTTCTATCGCTAATGGATTTGTAACCCTTTTTTATACTTTTACTGTTTGGATTTGCTTTATCGTATTTAGTCCAAAACAAATTGAGCTTATTCCAGAACCAGTTGCTTACTTATTACGCTCCTTGCATATCGGGATTATAGACCGAACTGATTTACTATTCATACCAATTTGGATGATAACAGTTGTAGCTTCTATCGCTAGTTATTACTGCGCTGCTTCTATAGGAATTGGACATATATTCAATCTTGCTAATCATAAAAAAGCTGTCCCAATCGTTGGTATTATTGCCTTTAGTGTAGCCTTATTTATCGATACACCTGAAGAATTAAAAGTGATTGCAACTTTCACTGATAAGTTCACCTATATTTTCATCGTTGTCCTCCCTCTTTTATTTCTACTTTATTCAGTAATAAGAAATAAGAAAGGAGAACAGTATGTTCAAAAAAAGAGTTAAATTACTTTTTGTATTATGTACTAGTGCATTCCTTTCTGGCTGCTGGGATCAAGAACCATTAAGAGAAGCAAGGTTAGCTTATAGTATTGGATCTGATATTACGGAAGAGAATAAACTCCAGCAAACAATTGAGCTCGTAAAAAGTTCAAGCGGAGAACAAGCTTCATTCGAGAATGAAATACATTCAGCAACTGGGCATAACATAAGAGATACAAGCGATGCACTGAAAAAAAATGTAACCGGAAATATTCGTTATTTCAAATATGGTGTTCAATTACTAGGAACCAAAATTCTAAAAAAAGGTGTACTACCTTATTTAGATGTCAGCTTTCGGGACCCAACAAACCCAACTGCTTTAGTAAAACTTATTGCAGTAGATGGTGAAACATCCGAGATACTAGAAAAAAAGAAAGTAGGAAATTTACTAATTGGAGATTTTCTAAAGAAAAAAGTGAAAAGCTTAGAAGATATGAGTGTATTTCCAAAAGAAACTTTAGAAACAGCTGCTACAAAAATGTTAGATCCCGGTAAAGACTTTACCCTCCCTTCTATAAAAATAAAAGGAACAGAAGTAATTACAAACGGGTTAGCTTTATTTAACAATGATAAATTAACTGGGCATTTACCTTTAAAACATTCTGTTTTATTCGTATTATTAACCGGAAAGATGGGAACAAGTGCCCGTATAACCCAAAAACTTACTAGCGATGAATCAGAGAAAACATCTGATTATTTAACAATGGAAATTAGCAATCGAAAGTTAAAACGGGACTTAAAAATAACAACAGATAAAAAAGGAAATGTTTATGCTCACATTAAGCTCCAACTAAAAGTAATAGCACTTGAAGCCCCAAGAGATAATATTTATAAAATGGAAGCCAGAAAAAAACTAAATAAGGAACTATCAAAACAACTTACGAAAGAAGCGAAAAAAATAACAAACAAACTACAAAAAGCAAATTGTGATGCTTTCGGTATTGGAAGACATCTTATTGCTTATCATCCTGACTTATGGAAGAAAAAAAATTGGAATAAAGATTATGCAAAGGTAAAATTCAAACCAGAGGTAGAAGTAAATATTTTATACAGCGGTGTCTTAAAATAAAAGGTTGTATGCCACGCGGGCATACAACCTTTTTATTTCGTATATCGATACACAATTGATTCATATGGTCTTAAGTTAAGTTTTGTAATATCCTTGCTGGAATCTTTATAATTCGACAGTAGTACTTCTTGTTTCATTCCATCTACTTGAACATGGACTGGTACAGAATACGTTATTTCTTCTCCATAAAAGTTATTGATAACAAGTAATACCTCATCATTTACAATACGTGTATATCCCCAAATCTTAGGGTGATTTTCATCTAAAATAGCATATTTTCCTTCTGTAATTACATCATATGTTTTTCTTAGTTCAATTAGTTTTTTGTAATGATAAAATACAGACTCTTTATCTTCTAGTGCCTTCTCTACATTTATCTCTTTAAAGTTTTCAGCAACTGTAATCCAAGGTGTATTTGTTGTAAATCCGCTATTCACCTCTTCATTCCACTGCATTGGAGTACGGGAGTTATCACGAGATTTTTGTTTTAAAATCCCGATAATCTCTTCTTTTGATAATCCTTCTTCTAGCTTTATATCATATATATTTAACGATTCCACATCGCGATATTGCTCGATAGACTCGAATTTAGGATTCGTCATACCGATTTCTTCGCCTTGATAAATGTAAGGTGTGCCTTGCAACATATGCATAGCTGTCGCTAACATTTTTGCAGATTCATTTCTATACTTCTCATCATTACCGAAACGTGACACAATACGAGGTTGGTCATGATTACACCAGAATAACGCATTCCATCCTCCGCCCTTTTGCATTTCAATTTGCCAATTAGACATAATTTCTTTTAATTTAATGAAATCAAAATCAGCCTTCGTCCACTTATCACCATTCGGATAATCTACTTTTAAATGGTGGAAACTAAATGTCATGCTCAGTTCATTACGATCCGGATTCGAATATTTAATACAATTATCAATTGTCGTAGATGACATTTCTCCAACTGTAATGACATCTTTCCCTTCAAAAACATTTCGGTTCATCTCTTGTAAATATTCATGAACGCGCGGGCCATCTGTATAATATTTACGGCCATCGCTTGTCGCCGTACTTCCGTCATCATTTAAGAACTGTTGATTTTTTGAAATTAAATTAATAACATCTAATCGGAATCCAGTTACCCCTTTATCTAGCCAAAAACGCATCATATCATATACTTCTTCACGAAGCTTTTCATTTTCCCAATTTAAATCAGCTTGTGTCTCATCAAATAGATGTAAAAAATATTGCTCTGTCTTCTCATCATATTTCCAAGCAGATCCGCCAAACTTAGATTGCCAATTATTTTTTTCATCACGCCAAATATAGTAATTACGATATGGGCTATTTTTATCTTCCTTCGCTTCTTTAAACCACTTATGCTCCGTCGAGCTATGATTTACAACGATATCTAGCATAATTTCAATGTTACGCGCTTTCGCTTCTTCTAAAAGCTCTTCAAACTCTTCCATCGTTCCGTAAGATGGATCAATGCTGTAATAATCACTTACATCGTATCCATTATCATTTTGTGGTGATTGGTATATCGGTGTTAACCAAATATAATCTACTCCGAGTTCTTTTAAGTAATCTAGTTTTTCTGTAACGCCTTTTATATCACCGGTTTCTTTATTGTAATAGCTATTAAAGCTCTTCGGATAAATTTGATAAACTACACTTTTATGCCAATCCTTCATGTTTAACTTCCTCCTACTTCTGTTTAACTCTTTTTGCAAATAACCACGTTAACGTAAACGGGATTACAACTGCGATAACCATTCCTACAATAAACATTGGAATCGATTTCGGAATGATAGAAATAAATGCTGGTAATCCGCCAATTCCGATAGCAGGTGCTAATACACCATTTAACGTAATGAATATCGCTGCCACAGCCGATCCTATAATTGCTGCATAGAACGGGAACTTATTTCGTAAGTTCACACCAAACATAGCTGGCTCTGTAATACCGAAATATGCTGAAATCGCTGATGTCGATGCCATACTTTTATCATTTTGATTTTTAGAAATCCAGAACATTGCAAGTGCCGCACTCCCCTGCGCAATGTTAGAAAGAGCAATCATTGGCCAAATGAATGTACCACCGTGCTGTGCAATTAATTGTAAGTCGATAGCAATAAACATATGATGCATACCTGTAATTACGAGCGGTGCATATAATGCTCCAAACAATACTGCTCCAACTACTGGCACAGTTTCATATACACCTACTAATCCAGCTGTTAATAAATCTCCAATATGACGTGTAACTGGACCAATAATCCCTAATGCCAACACACCTGTTACGACAATCGTTGTAATTGGTACAACTAATAATTGTATTGCATTTGGTACATGTTTCTTTAAGAAGATTTCTACTTTACTTAATACAAATGCTGCTACTAAGACAGGCAAGATTTGACCTTGATACCCTACCTTTTCAATTTGAAATAATCCTAAAATATCGAAGTACTCAATCTTTTGTCCATCTAAACCAGTCGCTGCTTTTCCATAATCCCACGCGTTTAATAAGGCAGGATGCACAAGCATTAACCCCATAACAATCCCTAATATCGGACTACCACCAAAACGCTTCGTTGCTGCCCAACCGACAAGTGCTGGTAAGAATACGAATGCTGTATTCGCCATCATATTAATTAAATCCCAAAGCCCACTTAAGTTTGGATACACATCTAATAAATTTTTACCTTCAAAAAATAAGTCCTTTGCCCCTAATAGATTGTTAATACCCATTAGTAAACCAGCTGTTACGATTGCTGGTAATATCGGCATAAATACATCTGAAAATACTTTTACAAACTTTTGAGCTGGATTTAACTTTTGGTTTCCGGAATCTTTTACGTCAGCTACTGTCGCTTCTTTCATACCTGCAAGCGTTATCAATTCGGCATATATTCGATCAACATCTCCTGGACCGATTACAATTTGAAATACCCCAGCATTATGAAACGCTCCCTTCACTAATGAAACAGACTGCAATTTATCGTTATCTATTTTACTTTCATCTTTTAAAGCGATACGGAGCCTCGTTACACAGTGCGCAGCTTGTTCAATATTGTCTTTCCCACCAATATACTGCAACACTTCCTCTGCTGTTTTACGATAGTCTTTCCCCATATTCCCGTCCCTCTTTTCTTTTTTTGATACCGTTTACACTTACATATTAACTCGTATATATAAGTTAGTCAACACTCGTATATACGAGTTTGTATTTTTTTTATAAAAAAAGAGATGAAACAATAGTTTGTTCCACCTCTTTACTTTCTCCGCGCCACATCCGAAAAATGAAAAATATCTAAACGGTGGCGGGATTCTGTATATTCGAACTGACTTCCATCATAAAAATGTGTAAAGTTTTTCACAACAACAACATAGTCTGTCCCATTTAAATCTAAATACTTTCTATCGTCTTCTGTACATGGTTGCACTTCAATTACCCTCTGTGAGTAACTAATATGAAGCCCTAGTTCTTTCTCAATGTATTTATAAATGGACTCCGCCGCAATTTCACTCGTTAATCCTGGAATATATTCCGACACAAAATGATTGATATCCAAAATTACTTTTTCTCCATCAATATTTCGTACGCGTTTAATATGATCTATTTCTGTTTTTTCTTTCACGTTTAATAGTTTTGCAACTTCTTTTGTCGCTTTTACTTTTTCTATTTCTACGACTTCTGTAATACAATGACGTCCTAAACGTTCATTTTCTTCTTGGAAACTTACAATACCACCAAAGTTGAATTCAATGTTTTTTCTCTTTAAAACAAAAACACCTTTTCCGTGTATTTTTTGAACATATCCACGCTCTTGCAATAAATCTACTGCTTTTCTTACAGTACCTCGACTTGCTTCATACTGCTTCATTAATTCAGTTTCTGATGGGATTTTGCATCCCTCTTTTAATTGTTTATTATCAATAGACTTACTGATTTCTGTATAAATTTGCTCATACTTACTCATCATCTACAATAGCCCCTTGTCACCTTCTAATTCTATATGTATTATACCATGCTATACTCTTCTGCCAATCTCTCACTTATTTTCCAGTATAGGAAAAATACAGGTAAATATTTAGTCTCTAAAGCGTATTTTTATAAAAATTTTTATATTTTTCTTTTCATTCAAAAAAACATGTAGTATACTAACTTCAAAATCAGAGGAGAAAGGGAGCAAAGAACTATGCTTACTTATACAACAATTGTAGTTACATTTGCACAAAAACATCATCATCATACGTAACCCTTGAAACCTAGCGGAAAAATTACGCGTAGGTACAAGGGTTATTCCCGTTGTACCTACGTTAGGCGAAGAGCCATGTAGGTATTTTTTATCTACATGGCTCTTTTTTTATTGCCAAAAAGCTAGTAAAAAATGATGTTTAAGCAAATCTTACTACAAAGGAGTTAACAAAAATGGAAACGAAAAAATGGGGATTATGGATTTTAACAGCTTTTGTTATCGGGAATATGGTTGGCGGTGGCGTATTTATGCTTCCAGCAAATTTAGCGCACGTATCAGGTCCAATGGGTTCTACACTTGCATGGAGTATTACAGGCCTTGGCGTATTTATGATTGCACTCGTATTTGGAAATTTAGCAATTCGCAAGCCAGAATTAAAAGCAGGACCACAAAGTTACGCGCAAGCGATGTTTCCTTCAAAAAAAGCGGGTAAAGTTGCTGGATATAGTATGGCATGGGGATATTGGGCTGCGAACTGGGCTGCAACAGCATCTGTTATTATTTCCTTTGCTGGATATTTATCAACATTCTTTCCAGTGTTACAAAGTAAGCAAATTCTCTTTTCAACGAACGGATTTTCACTAGAACTCGGAAAAGGATTAACTTTCCTCGTATGTAGCCTTATGTTATGGGGAATTCAATACATTCTTTCTCAAAATATTGATCGAGCTGGAAATATGAATCTTCTTGCTACCATTGCAAAAATTATCGGATTTACAATGTTTATTGTAATCACATTATTCATTTTCAATGCCTCTAATTTCGGAGACGGCCAAACATTTATGAATGAAGCAGGACAATCAATTTCGTTAGGTGGACAAATCAATTCAGCTGCTATTGCAACGCTTTGGGCATTTATCGGTATTGAATCTGCTGTAATGCTTTCTAACCGTGCTAAATCTCAGCGTGATGTTAAAAAAGCGACTATTTTCGGATTAATTATCGCTCTTCTTATTTACATGTCAATTACTCTACTTACAATGGGAGCTCTTCCACAAGATGCTTTAAAGGAATCTCAAAAACCATTAGTAGACGCATTAAATTTAGCAATTGGCAATAAAGGCGCATATATAATGGCTTTACTTGCACTTGTATCTTTATTTGGATCTACAGTTGGCTGGATCGTTGTTAGTTCAGAAGTACCTTATCAGGCAGCAAAGAATGGACTTTTTCCTAAGTTGTTCGCGAAAACAAATAAAAAAGGTAGTCCTTCAAAATCATTATTTATTACAAATGTGATGACACAAATTTTCTTATTCTCAACGATTTCTGGTACTGTATCAGAAGCTTATAATTTCGCTATCATTGTAGCAACATTAGCTTATTTAATTCCATACCTTGTTTCGACGCTGTACCAATTTAAATTGGTTATTACAGGGGAAACTTATGATATAATGCCTGGCTCTCGAATAAAGGATGGAATCATTACTACATTAGCATTTGTATACTCTATTTGGGTTATCAAAACGGGAACTGCTGATTTAAAAACATTCTTCTTAGGAATTGGATTATTCGTATTAGGTCTTATTCTTTATCCAGTACTAATGAAAGACTCACAAAAAATGAATTAAAAAAAGAGAAGCTACCGGCTTCTCTTTTTTATTCAAAATCTGTAATTAACTTTTCTTTTAACTCTCCTACAGATAAAGGTTTCGCATAATAAAATCCTTGTACATAATCACAGCCCATAGATTGTAATAAGCTTTCTTGCTCTACTGTTTCTACCCCTTCAGCAACTACTGCTAAATTTAAGCTATGGGCAATTTCAATAACAGACTTTACAATCGTTCGCTCTGGCTGTGCGTGATCATAATGAAATTCACGAATAAAATTACGATCAATTTTCACTATATCCAGTGGCAGTTGTTTTAAATAGTATAAGGAAGAATAGCCCGTTCCGAAGTCATCTAAAGCAATTAAAACGCCCATACTTCTTAATTCTTGTAATGTAGCAATAATATAATCAAAATGACGAACAGCAGTGCTTTCCGTTATTTCTAAAATTAAACGATTTGGAGAAAAGCCAGTTCTCTTTAAAATACTACGTACAGATAAAATAAAATGCTTTTGCATTAATTGTTGTATAGATAAATTCACAGATAACTTTAGTCCTTCTTCGTACTCTGGCAATGTTTTAAATAAGCGACATGACTTTTCTAATACCCAGTCTCCTAATTTTATAATAAGTCCAGATTCTTCAGCTATAGGGATAAATTCGCTTGGGGAAATAGGCCCTTCTTCTGTCGTACAACGTACTAAAGCCTCGATACCAGTATATTTCTTCGTTTTCAAATCAATAATAGGCTGCAGTGCCACCTCTAACTCTTCATCACGAATTGCCTTTTGCAAAGTAAATTCAATTTTCATTCTACGATTTATTTTCGCACGTAATTCATCTGTAAAGAAACACGCTGCATTTCTGCCCTGTTCTTTTGCGCTATACATAGCTAAATCCGAATTCTTCAATAACGTTTCCACATCTTGTCCGTCTTGCGGATATGAACAAAGTCCTAGACTAGCTGAAATATATACTTCATGACCTTCAAGCATGAATGGTGCTTGAAAACACGACAACACAGATGTCGCTAGCTGCCTCATCTCATCTTGTGTATGATTTTTTGTTAACAGCACAAATTCGTCGCCACCCAGCCTAGCCAGAACGTCTTTCTCTCCTAGCACATAATGCAACCGTGAAGCAACTTCGCTTAAAAGTAAATCTCCTATCATATGACCTAGCGTATCGTTTACTAATTTAAAACGATCCAAATCAAAATAAATCATACCAAACTCTTTTTTATCTGCGATCAATTCGTTAACAGTCGTTATTAATTGTAAGCGGTTCGGTAAACTTGTTAAAGCATCATGATACGCAAGCTCTCTATAACGACTTTCGCTTAACCGCAACCTCTGTTCTGCTTCTTTCCTACTACTAATATCATTTCGGATTGCAATAAATTGATATGGCTCTCCTTTTTCATTTAAAAATGGAACAATTGTTGTTTTAACCCAATAATATGTACCATCTTTTGCTTGATTTCGAATCTCACCTCTCCATACTTTTCCGCTTAAAATACGCTTCCATAGCATTTGAAAAAATGTTTTTGGGTGATATCCTGAATTTAAAATACGATGATCTTTCCCTATTAACTCTTCTCGTGTATATTTGGAGATTTCACAAAACTTATCATTTACATATGTAATACGACCATTTCGGTCTGTAATCGCAACAATTGAAGACTCATCTAATGCTAACTTTAAATCTCGCAATGAAGAGTCATATAATGCATGACCTCTTTGTTCTAGCATGCGCATCTCTCCTTGCTTCCTATCTGACTAAAACACAACTTGTTTCTTTTCATAGAAATAGAGATATTTCATTTCCTAATAATCGTCCTTTACATAAATCACATTTTGAAATATGTCGATTAAAATAACATAATATTATTTGTAATAAAAAGCAATATAATACCGTTTCAATTATACATAGTAGCTTCTTATCGCTATAATTAGCTGACTTTATTATACCTTATTCATTCTCTTACATTCCTTTATAAAACTAGCTCTATACGACCTCTGTTTCCTACTAATTCTGCTCACATCTAACCTTTTACTAGCGAAATAGAAGTTCGAGCACACTATACAACTATTCACGAATAATAATATAAAATTAGTATATATGTCTTTGAATTACAATAACAAAATATTAACATATTCCCACCTTTATTTTGGAAGTATTTTAGAAATAAATGCTTCATTAAACTAAAAAAAGAGGAAAGCCTCTTTTTTAGTTTAATAAGGATATGGTATTTGCTGATAACCCGGATATGGCGTTGGATATGGTGCTGGGTATGGCGCTGGGTAAGTTACTGGGTACGGCGCTGGATAGTAGCCTCCACTTGCTGCACCCGTTAATGCGCCAGCTGTAAGCCCACCTAACACGCCTCCAGCAAAACTTCCAGGGAAAAATCCACCGCCCCATGAGCCGCCACCCCAGCCCCATCCACCTCCGTGATGGTGATGATGATCATGGTGATTGTGCCCTCCATGGTGGTGATGTCCGCCGTTATGATGGTGCCCTCCATGATGATGATTACGATAATACAATCCGTTATTTTCTATATAATTCATGTTTCCCCGCTCCTTTTCCATTTTCTTATCTTAATAGATATTGTATGAATAGTACGGACCTTGTTGGCAACCTATATAATAGGAAGAATCCACGTAATATGGTTATCCCCTTTCCTATATAAGGGGCAAGGATTTTGTCCCCCTACACTGTTTATTAACCAGCAAATAGCGGGCTAATAACGTAACAATATACTGTATGTAGGACAAATGCGGAAAGCATGGGGAAAATGTCTATATTTTGTAAAAAAAACAAAACACTTTATAATAAGAATGTCGGATTGTACCTTTTTATATAAGAAGTCTATATTTAAGAAAGATTAGAGGAATTTTATAGCAATGAAGAAGCCTATCGTTCAATTATTATTGGTATTTATAATTGTATCTATCGTACTCTTACTTTTAGATACGTCTATCCTCTCACTATATACCTTTTTCGGTGTATTATGGTCTCTTACAATCATAGGAATATCTTTCGTTATTTTTATCGAAAATAGATCTCCACAAAGCACTTTAGCATGGTTTTTAGTATTAGCACTTCTTCCCGTTGTAGGTGTGCTTTTATACTCTATTTTCGGGCGTAGCCGTTGGAGAAGAAAAAAACATCTCCATCGTTCAGAAGAACAAAGAAAATTATTCCGTGAAATATTAGAAGGAAGACGAGTAGAATTATCACTCACAGTCCCCTTACATGAGCGTTCTACACATTTAACAAAAGTTATACAAAAATTTGGAGGCGGACCTGCCGCAGATAGAACAACTACAAAACTTTTAACAAACGGAGATCAAACATTCTCAGAAATTTTGCAAGCTATCGAGCAAGCAAAACATCACATACATATTCAATACTATATTTATAAATCTGATGAGATTGGTACAAAAGTTCGGGATGCGTTAATAAAAAAAGCAAAATCTGGTGTTATTGTACGCTTCCTTTATGATGGATTAGGAAGTAATACGTTAAGAAGACGCTTTTTAAAGCCTATGAAAGAAGCTGGGATTGAAATTGTTGAATTTGACCCTATTTTTTCAGCTTGGTTACTTGAAACAGTTAATTATCGTAACCACCGTAAAATCGTCATTGTAGATGGAGAAATCGGTTTTACTGGTGGACTCAACGTTGGTGATGAATATCTTGGCCGTTCAAAAAAATTTCCCGTTTGGCGTGATAGTCATTTAAAAATAGAAGGAAAAGCGCTATATAAATTACAAGCAATTTTTCTAGAGGATTGGCTCTATGCATCTAGTGGATTGAATACTTATTCTTGGGATCAATTTATGAATAGACAATACTTCCCAGGTAAAGAAATTTCAAGTGCAGAAGGTGCTGTGCAAATTGTAGCGAGCGGACCAAGCTCAGATGATAAAAGCATTCGCAATACATTATTAGCTGTTATGGGATCTGCAAAAAAATCGATTTGGATTGCTACACCATACTTTATTCCGGATCAAGAAACTTTAACATTATTACGCTTAAGTGCGATTTCTGGCATAGATGTACGCATTTTATATCCCGGTAAAAGTGATAGTATTATTAGTGATCAAGCATCTCAGTCCTACTTCACTCCACTTTTAAAAGCTGGTGCCTCCATTTATAGTTATAAAGATGGTTTTATGCATGCGAAAATTGTACTCGTTGATGATAAAATCGCGACAATTGGAACAGCAAATATGGATGTACGCAGCTTCGAATTAAATTATGAACTTATTAGCGTACTTTATGAATCAGAAACTGTTCATGATATTAAACTTGATTTTGAAGATGACTTTAAGCATTCCTATGAAATTAAATGGAACGCCTTCCAAAAAAGAAGTATCAAAAAACGAATATTAGAGTCTTTCATGCGACTCATTTCTCCTTTACTGTAAGCAATCAATGTAACATTGATTGCTTTTTCTTTTCCATTACTCCCCTCTCCTTTTCTTTGCATACCATATTAAAACAAGTTATCATAAGATGTATTACTTTATGAAAATAATGTTAGGTGGGAAATACATGTTAGAACAATTTCATATACATGCTGATTTAAAACAGCAGCTTTCTACAATTCACGAAAAGAATAAGCAAGAAGCTGGTGAAAATGCACATTTAATTGGAAAGAAAATATATAAAGCATCTGATAACAGCATTATTGAAGATGCTATTACAGCACTTCTTCTTGGCAAAAACATTCTATTAAAAGGGCCGACTGGTAGTGGTAAAACAGTACTAGCTGAAACTCTTTCTTCTTTATTCCAAAAACCAATGCATAGCATTAACTGTTCTGTCGACCTAGATGTAGAAGGTATTTTAGGATACAACACACTACAAACGAGAGATGGCGCATCTGAAGTTACATTCGTTAACGGTCCTCTTATGAAAGCAATGAAGAACGGTCATTTCCTATATATTGATGAAATCAATATGGCAAAACCTGAAACATTACCACTTCTTCACGGTGCATTAGATTACCGTAAAATGATTACAAATCCATTTACACAAGAAGTTGTATACGGTGATGACGAATATCGCGTAATTGCAGCAATTAATGAAGGTTACGTTGGAACAAGCGAACTAAACGAAGCGTTAAAAAACCGTTTCGTTATTATTGAAGTTCCTTACATTCAAGGTGATACATTAAAAGAACTATTATTAGCTGAATCAAAATTAAAAGATGTTGCAACAATTGAAAAGTTCGTTGCATTTGCAAGCGACCTTATGCCTTTAGCTCGTGATGGACGTGTAAGTGAAGAAGCAGCAAGTATTCGTGGTATTCTCGACGCATGTGATTTAGGTGTGTATATTCCTGTTATGCGCGCTATCGAACGAAGCATTATCGCAAAATTAAACGATGAAACAGAACAAATGACTGTCCGTGAATTAGCAGAAAGTTATTTCTTTGAGGGATAATTCATGAGACAAATTTTTAGTGACAAAAAAATTGATGCGTCGCTGTTTCTACAAATGGAAAACTTAATGTATGCTCTTCTAAAAGAAGACGATGCCTACCTTGAGTATGGCTATAAAGCATACTACGACGAAATTGAAAAAAAGGTTGTCATTAGTCACTTTTGGGATGATCGAAAAGAAGAGGATACAGTAATCGGATTAAAAAGCGAAGTGTTTTTAAAAGCACTTGGTAATAAACATTACTCGGACATGACTTTAATTCGTTCTTATGCGATTGAATTACAAGAATCACCCTTAAAAAAGTTTTTAACACAATTATTTGTTCTATTAGAAGATTTACGTGTTGAGGAAATCGTAAAAAACTTACGCCCTGGCACAAAGCATGTTTTTAAAAGAAGAAAAGAAATGTATCGCAACTACTTCGGCTCACAAAATGAAATCAATCGCGTTCGTAACTATCACGGTGATCGTCTATTTTGTCTATGTTATCTTTCGTTAACGAGCGATAAATATGAAATGTTTAATAATGAATATTTCGAGCAAATTGAAGCAATTTTGCATGAAACATTCCAAGCTCGTAATACGGAAGATATTATGTATATCGTTGAGAAAATTCGCTATCGCTTAGAGGAGCTTCTTGAAAGTGACATGCTGAACAATTATTTCGGACATGCTCCGCTCTACTTATCTGTTATTGCAGATGAGAAAGACAGTCGTCCTGAAACATTAGCAAATGATGATACGCAGCTCATAGATGACGATGAAAATAAAAACAAAATGGATGAAAGTTTCTCCACATGGCATCGTGAAAATAAAAATAACGAAAACGAGAACTTTTTACGCTTTGAATTAGAAAGTGGAACAAAAACAAATATGATGGGTGATACTGCTCGTGAATCAGAGGATGGCGACCAAGCACTTGGTTCTGTACAAGGTACTTCTCAAAAAAGTACACAATCTAACTTTGATGGTGCTGATACAGAGGAAGCAAGAGCTTCCCATGCTTCTAGTCAAAACGACGGTGTATATGGCAAGTATAACGTTGGTGCCTCTCATACATTTAAAGAAGCTCGCAAATCAAACCCTGACGAGAAAAAAGATTACCAAGCTATCAAATCTGTCGTTAATAAAGATGTAAAAGAATTAAAGAAAATTATCGAAAAAACGATTGAAAATAAAACGAATGCAAATAGTGATAAATACTACGGAAGACTTCGTAAGAAATTCCTTCGTATTTATACTGAAAAGCAACCGCGCATGTTTTATAAAAAAGGACAAGAATCGCAAGAGCTCGATGTTGCATTCCAACTATTAGTGGACTGTTCTGGTTCTATGTATAACAAAATGGAAGAAACGAAGAAGAGTGTTGTCCTATTCCATGAAGCGTTGAAATCTTTAAAAATCCCGCACGCTATTAGCGGATTTTGGGAAGATGCTTCTAGTGCTAAGCCTGAAGATAAACCGAACGTTATCCATGAAGTTGTGACATATAAAAACTCAACGTTACCAAACGTTGGTCCCGAAATTATGCAACTTCGCGAAGAAGAAGATAATCGCGACGGATATATTATTCGTATCGTTTCTGAAAAGCTCGCGAAAAGACCAGAAAAGCATAAATTCTTACTTGTCTTCACAGACGGTGAGCCTTCTGCACTAGACTATCAACAAGACGGTATTTTAGATACGCATGAAGCTGTCAAACTTGCTCGTAAAAGCGGAATGGAAGTAATCGGAATATTTATCGAAGAAGGCGAAGCGAAAGAAGCAACTTATCAATTAATGAAGAACATTTATAACCATCACTTCTTAGTTGCAAATCACGCTGAAGATTTACGTTTGAAGATTAAACCACTATTGAAAAAGTTATTACTGAAGACGATTGAATAGAAAAAACAGGAGCGTTGTCGCTCCTGTTTTTTTCTTCCAATCACTTTGTTTCTGGCTGAAACTTGTATGGAATGGCTACTTCTAGTAATGACTCGAATCCTCCATCGTAGAATGGGAATCGTTCATTTGCGATTGTTCGATCTAACCACTCTATTGCGGAAATTTCCTCTTCATCTTCTGCCATAAGTTCACCTTTTACTACATTCGCTCGGAATGTAAATAATAGTGCATGATTCGTGGATTCTTCAAAGAATTTTTCATTGATCGCAACAAGTCCACCTGCCATAACCGTTAAACCTGTCTCTTCTTTTACTTCCCTTACTAAAGCTTCCTCTAACGTTTCGCCCTTTTCAACAGCCCCGCCTGGCAATGACCAAACATTTTGTTCTACATTATGTACCATTAATATTTTATCTGTTTCTTCGTCATGTATTAGTGCATATACGACATCAACTCTTTGCATGTTGCTTTTCTCCTTCAATTAACTCATCCATTGTAAATAAAGAATGTAGTTGTAAGCCATCTTCTAATAAGTTTTCTCTTCCTCTTTTGTTCGTTCGATTACACCTAGAACATGATGTACTTTCGCACCTAGTTCTCTTAAATCTTTCGTGCTTAATAATATTTGACCACCTGTCGTAATAACATCTTCAACAACACAAATATTTTTCCCAGTAATATCAATACCTTCTGCTAACTTACATGTACCGTACTTCTTCGCTTCTTTTCTTACAAATACAACTGGTATACTCGTTTGTAAAGATAATGCTGTTGCTACTGGAATACCTCCCATCTCTAAACCTGCGAGTACTTCTGTTTCAGGAGGAATGAGCTCTTTCAATTGTTTAGCAACTTCTAATAATAGTACTGGATTAGATTCAAATAAGTACTTATCAAAGTATTGATTTGATACTTGTCCCGATCGAAGCTTAAATGTTCCCGTTAAACGTGACGCATTGTAAATTCCCTTTGCTAACTCCCATTCTCTGTCGCCCCTTTATACACAAATTAACTCATTTTATCACGTTTGTAATTATTTGTATATTCTTAAAATAAAAACAAAAAAGGTCAATTCCTAAGAATCGACCCTTCCTATTAATTCATCACTAACTCAGCTGCGAACTTTTTTTTTAACTTCGCCAGCATGTCAGTTGTCATTTTGTCTAAATCGTATTCCGCTTTAAAGCCCCACTCTTTCATTGCTGCTGTTGCGTCAATAGAGTTTGGCCAGCTATCAGCGATTGTTTGACGAGCAGGATCTACAGCGTAATCCATTGTAAACGTCGGAATATGTTTACGAATTGATGCTGCAATTTGCTCTGGCTCAAAGCTCATCGCTGTAATATTAAATGCATTTCTATGCACTAGCTTACTTGGATCAGCTTCCATTAATGAAATGATTGCTTGTAAAGCATCTGGCATGTACATCATATCCATGTATGTTCCTTCTGCAATGTATGAGGTGTATGTGCCTTTTTTAATTGCCTCATAATAAATTTCAACTGCATAATCAGTTGTTCCGCCTCCTGGAGGAGCTACGTAAGAAATTAAACCAGGGAAACGTACGCCGCGCGTATCAACGCCAAACTTTTGATGATAATAATCACATAGTAATTCTCCTGCTACTTTGTTTACCCCATACATCGTAGTAGGTCGCTGAATTGTATCTTGTGGCGTATTATCTTTCGGCGTTGATGGACCGAATGCACCGATAGAACTTGGCGTGAAGAACTTACAGTTTAATTCACGAGCTGCTTCTAATGCATTTACAAGTCCGCCCATATTTAAATTCCATGCAAATAACGGATTTTTTTCTGCTGTTGCCGAAAGTAAAGCTGCTAAATGAATAATTGTATCTACTTCATTATGCTTTGCGATATCATGTAGTTTTTGTCCATCTGTTACATCTAACGTTTCAAATGGACCAGACGTTACTACTTCACTATCTGTTTCACGAATATCTGTTGCAATAACATTTGATGCGCCGTATACATCACGAAGTTTCATTACTAGTTCAGAACCAATCTGCCCTAAAGAACCGGTTACTAGAATTTTTTTCATTTTCCCCACTCCTCATTTGCAAGCTATTCAAAAGATGTCGTTACTTAAATGATGCCCATTTCTTTCCCTACTTTTTCATACTTACGAATTGCTTCATCTAACATTTCTTTCGTATGAGCTGCTGTAGGCATATTACGAACGCGTCCGGTTCCTTTTGCTACAGTTGGGAACACGATAGATTTTGCGTATACGCCTTCTTCATTTAGACGTTTACTAAATTCTTGTGTTAACACTTCATCCCCAATAATACAAGGTGTAATTGGCGTTTCACTTTCTCCGATGTTAAAGCCAAGTTCTTTTAATCCTTGTTTTAAATAGCGACCATTTTCCCACAGGCGATCATGTAACTCTGTGCTTTCCATTAAGATTTCAATTGATCTCATGCAAGCTGCTGCATCAGCTGGTGTTAATGCTGTAGAGAATAAGAATGGACGTGAACGAACTTTTAACCAGTCAATTAAGTTTTGTTTCCCAGCTACATATCCACCAATTACCCCAATTGCTTTTGATAATGTACCAATTTGGAAATCAACTTTATCCGACAGACCGAAGTGCTTTACAGTTCCTGCACCTTTTCCAAGTACACCTGAACCGTGTGCATCATCTACGTATGTCATTAAATCTAACTCTTCTGCAATTTCAACGATTTCTGGTAGTTTTGCAACATCTCCATCCATTGAAAAGACACCGTCTGTAATTACCATTAATTTATTGTAAAGACCTGATTCTTTCGCCGCGATTGCTTTTTGGCGTAAATCTTCCATATCAGAATGTTTATAAACGATAATTTTTGCTTTTGATAGACGACTACCATCGATAATAGAAGCATGGTTTAATTCGTCTGAAAGAATCGCATCATTTTTATCCATAACGGCTGAAATCGCTGCCATATTACAGTTAAATCCTGATTGGTAAGCAATTGCTGCTTCTGTATGTTTAAACTTTGCAATTGTTTCTTCTAATTTAATATGCAAATCTAAAGTACCGTTAATTGTACGAACAGCTCCTGCTCCAACGCCGTACTTATGAATAGCACCAATTGCTGCTTCTTGCAAACGGCTATCTGTTGCTAATCCAAGATAGTTGTTTGAAGATAAGTTAATATATTCTTTTCCGCCAATTGTAATGATTGGTCCATTTGAACTCTCAAGCGGATCAATTACGTTATAAAGCCCCTTTGATTTTAAATCCTCTAAATTTTCTTCTAAAAATTTTGCAAGTGTTTTACTAGACATCGTGAAGCCTCCCATCGTTCATGTAAGCGGATTATTGTCTTAATAGTTCTAATAATCCCTCTACTAGCTTAACACGTTTTCAGAATTTATTATAGAAAAATAGTTTAAAGTAACCGCTTACAATTTTAGATTATATATGATTCATTACAAGAAATCTATCATTTACTTTTCATATTTGGTAGAATAAAAAAAATATTTAAGGGGGCTTCAATCATGGCATTTACTGAATCTGATGTATATAATAACGAAGCATTTTTTGAACAATATATGAAACGAAGATACCGAGAAAATAGCCCAAATGAGTCACTTGAAAAACCAGCCTTCTTTCAACTCATTGGTGATGTTAAAGGAAAGCAAATCCTCGATTTAGGCTGTGGTGATGCTAAGTTTGGCGAGGAATTATTAGAAAACGGATGCTACTCTTACACCGGTATTGAAGGCTCTCAGCTTATGTATGAAAAAGCTAAAAAACAACTAGAAAATAAAAATGGATCTGTTCATTTTATAAACCTCAAAGATTATACCTATCCCTCTTCCACTTTTGATTTAGTAACATCTAGACTCGCTTTACATTATATTGAACATCTTGATATCATTTTTCAAAATGTATTTCAAACTTTAAAAACAAATGGAACCTTTACCTTTAGCGTTCAACATCCCATTATTACCTCTTCATTTGAAAGCTTACAAATGAGTGGTAAAAGAACTAGCTGGCTCGTCGATGATTATTTTAAACTAGGCAAACGGGTTGAACCATGGATTGACCAGGAGGTTATTAAATATCATCGCACAACAGAAGAGTATTTCATATTGTTACAACAAGCCGGATTTACAATTACATCCTTAAAAGAAGCTACACCAAATCAGACTTATTTTCAAAATGATGAAGAATATGAACGTCGTTTACGAATTCCTCTCTTCCTCCTATTTTCTTGTACCAAATAAAAAAACGATGAATCACTCATCGTTTTTTTATTATCTCATTGCCTGAACAACTTCTTTAACTAACCGTCTCCCTCTTCCGTGCGGGATACAAAGTGGCGTCCCAAATAACGGATCCGTACTAATTTGACATTCCATTCGGAATACATCACGTACTAGTTTCTCATCTACTACTTCTTCTGGCTTACCTTGTGCATATATTTGTTTATCTTGAATGGCTACAATATTATCTGCATAACGGCATGCTAAATTTAAATCGTGTAGTACCATAACAATTGTTCTTTTTTCTGTTTCATTTAATTCGAATAATAAATCTAGCACTTCAATTTGGTGAGTCATATCTAAATAGGTAGTAGGCTCATCCAATAAAATAATATCTGTATCTTGTGCAAGCGTCATTGCAATCCAAGCACGTTGACGTTGCCCACCTGAAAGAGCATGCACATCACGCTCAGCAAATTCTGTCATACCTGTTGCTTCAAGTGCTTTCTGTACCATTTCCTCATCTTTTTCTGACCATTGCTTCAGCCATGTTTGATACGGATAACGTCCTTGCTTTACAAGTTGCAATACTGTAAGCCCTTCTGGCGCTTGTGGTCCTTGCGGTAAAATTGCCATTTGACGAGCAATTTGCTTCGTTTGCATACTTTGAATGGCTTGATTATCTAACAAAATGTCACCAGTTGTTGGTTTTAATAATCTAGCTAGTGAACGCAATAAAGTTGATTTCCCGCAACCGTTAGAGCCGATGAAGATTGTAATTTCGCCTTTTGGAATTTCTAAATTCAACTCGTCAATAATAATTGTTTCACCATAAGACAACGTCAAACGTTTCGTCTCCAATGCTTTTTGCATATTCATCTCCCTTTATGAATTCCGACTTTTATAAAGTAAATAAATAAAATAAGGTGCACCAATTGCTGATGTAAATACCCCTGCTGGAATTTCAAGTGGGGTGAAAACTGTACGCCCAATTAAATCTGCAGCAAGTACTAAAATTGCACCAACAATAGCCGCAACTGGGAGTAATGCACCGTATAAAGAACCAATTAGTCTTCGTGAAATATGAGGTGCCATTAAACCGACAAATCCAATTCCTCCAGCAAAAGCAACCGCACCGCCAATTAAAGCTGTACTAAGTAATAACATGAATATGCGTGACTTCGTTAAAGGAACACCAAGTCCTATCGCAATATCATCCCCTAGCTCTTGCGCATTTAAATGTCTAGCAGCTATAAATGATATTACCGTTAAAATGAGAACCCACGGCGCAAGCACCATAACGTTTTGCCATGAAGACCCGTAAACAGTGCCTGTAATCCATACATTCGCTTGACTCGCTTGGTAAATTGGCGCTAACAACATAAACAAAGTCGTTGCCGCTTTCGTTAATGCCCAAAAGCCAACACCAATTAAAACAAGACTAATCGGTGATAATCCGTCATTTCTCCATGCAAATAAATATACAAAAAGTGCTACAATCGTTGCCCCAACAAAAGCTGCTAACGGCATATAATGAATGCTTACAGTTAGCGCATTATTTTTATCACTAAATATAGCTAAAAATAATACAACTGCAACACTTGCACCACCTGTAATCCCGATGATATCAGGAGAAGCCAGTGGATTTCGAACGAGACCTTGTAAAATACATCCTGCTACAGCAAGTGCGATTCCTACAAGGATGGCAATTAAAATACGCGGCATACGAAACTTATTTACAACCATATTGGACATCGCATCGCCATTTCCAGTGATTGCTTGCCATACATCATAAGGAGCAATTTTCATGTCTCCCATACCTGCACTCGCAAAAAATAATCCTATTAAAACAACTAGTAAACTGAATAAGACGAGACAAGCTCGTTTATACATTAAAAACGAGAGCCCGCCTTTTCCTATACGAAACGGAATATACTTCTTCATTTGCTAAGCCCTCTCTTACGTGCAATATAAATAAAGAACGGTGCACCAATAAATGCTGTCATAACTCCTACTGGTACTTCTTGTGGCATAATGACATATCTTGCTGCTATATCAGCCAAGATTAGTAGTATTGCCCCTAACAAGCCGCTATACGGTACTCTCCATCTGTGATCTACTCCAACAAGAAATCTGGCAAAATGCGGGATAATAATTCCAATAAATCCAATTGGACCAGCAACCGCAACTGAACCACCAGACAACAGGACAATAATAAGTAACACGAATGATTTCATTAAAATTGTTCGTTGTCCAAGCCCCTTCGCGACGTCTTCCCCCATCATCAATGTATTTACTTTCCCTGCCATCATAATAGATGCGATCCAGCCTATTAATAAATATGGGAATACAGATTGTAAAATTTCTAACTTTCTTCCTTGCACAGATCCGGCAAGCCAAAATAATACTTCTTCAAGCGCCTTTTCATTTAACACAAGTAATCCTTGTGTTAATGATGAAAATAACGCACTAATTGCGACCCCTGCTAATGTTAACTTAAGAGGCGTTGTCCCTTCTTTTCCTAAAGAACTAGAAGCAAATACAAGTACAGCTGCAACTGCTGCTCCTAAAAAGGCAATCCACGTGAAAGCTGATAATGATGTCACGGAAAAAATAACAATTGCTACAACTATGAAGAAGGCAGCACCTGAATTTAATCCAATAAAATCTGGAGAAGCAAGCGGATTCTTCGTTAAAGTTTGCATAAGACAACCCGCAATGGCTAAACTAGCACCAACACTAGCTGCAATTAATGCCCTTGGTAGACGTACATTTTGAATAATAATATGTTCATTGGAACCATTGAAATGAAAAAAAGCATCTAATGCTAATTTCCAGCTCGTATTTGTATATCCGAAAATAATACTTCCCCAAATACAAATAATGACTGCAATGATCCCAACAAATAATCCAATCCATTTTGCTTGATTTGTTTTTAATAACATGCAGCGTTTCCCCTTCAATGTATAATGATACGTTGTAAGTGTATTTCAACTTAATTCTCATTGTCAACGGAAATGAGAATTATTTTCAGCCGTATATATTGACAATCAAAGAATAAAGGCTTAATATCATGCTTGCTATTGAAAAAAATTCTCAGTATGTAGGGGGTACATAATGAAATTCATGCAAAAGAAATCGTTTACAGTATTTGTATTTTTACTAGCCTTTTCATTACTTTTAAGTGCTTGCGGAAAGCCAAATACGAAAGAAGAATCAAAAGAAGATACGAAAAAAGAAATGATAACTGTGGAACATGCAATGGGTAAAACAGAAGTTCCTGCTAATCCAAAACGTGTAGTTATTTTAACAAATGAAGGTACTGAAGCTTTACTTGAATTAGGTGTGAAACCAGTTGGAGCTGTAAAATCTTGGACTGGTGATCCATGGTATCCACATATTAAAGATAAAATGAAAGATGTAAAAGTTGTTGGTGATGAAGGACAAGTGAATGTGGAAACAATCGCTTCTTTAAAACCAGACTTAATTATCGGTAACAAAATGCGTCACGAGAAAGTGTATGAGCAACTAAAAGCAATTGCACCTACTGTGTTCTCTGAAACATTACGTGGTGAATGGAAAGATAACTTCAAGTTTTATGCAAAAGCATTAAATAAAGAAAAAGAAGGTCAAAAGGTTTTAGCTGATTACGATAAACGTATGAAAGATTTAAAAGCCAAACTAGGTGATAAAGTAAATCAAGAAATCTCTATGGTTCGCTTCATGCCTGGTGATGTTCGTATTTATCATGGTGATACATTCTCTGGTGTTATTTTAAAAGAACTTGGATTTAAACGTCCTGGTGATCAAAATAAAGATGACTTCGCAGAGCGTAACGTATCTAAAGAACGTATTTCTGCAATGGATGGTGACGTATTATTCTACTTCACATTCGATAAAGGAAACGAGAAAAAAGGCTCTGAATTAGAAAAAGAATATATCAATGATCCTCTATTTAAAAATTTAAATGCAGTGAAAAATGGTAAAGCATACAAAGTTGACGACGTTATTTGGAATACAGCTGGTGGTGTAATGGCTGCTAACCTACTATTAGATGATATCGAAAAACGCTTTGTTAAATAATATTTCCCTAACCAGCTCCCCTTCTATGGAGCTGGTTTTTTTTCAATTCACTTAAATGTCACATTATTTCATTTTGTATTTTTATTCCCAATATGTTATATTATAAAAGTAAATAGAATATATTTTCTCTATATCAGAATAAATATTTTAATCTAAATTTTCTGATTAATCACTATTTTATTTTCTTTTAGAATTCAATTATTACATTTGAAAACGCTTATCATCTCGTTTTCAGGGCAAAATACAGTAACGGTTGAAGAAAAATAGAACTTTTTTAGAAATTTTCTTTCTATTTCCATATAATTCTATTGACTTCTAAATATTTTGTAAATTAAAATGATTACATAAATATCCGTTATACAGGATTAGGGGGAAACAAAAATGGATGCAGCTTTAAAATTAGACAAAGCTGGAGAGCAACAATCACCAAAAAAACATCCACCAGGGTTATACTTGTTGTTCTTTACAGAAGCATGGGAAAGATTTAGTTATTACGGAATGCGTGGCTTATTAGTTCTTTATTTAACAACGAGCTTAGTAAGCGGCGGTTTAGGATTTGATAAAGCAGTTGCCGTTCAAATTTACGGTATTTTCACAATGTTAGTATACTTCACACCAATTATCGGTGGTTGGTTAACTGACCATTTCATTACGAAGCGACACGCCATTACTATTGGTGGTATCATCATGGCAATTGGTAACTTTGTACTATTTTCAATGAACACGAAAACTGGACTATTTTTAGGATTAGGATTATTAGTTATTGGTAACGGATTCTTCAAACCAAATATTTCGACTTTATTAGGTCAATTATATAGCGAAAACGATTCTCGTCGTGATAGTGCCTTCACTATCTTCTACATGGGAATTAACTTAGGAGCTCTTATCGCTCCATTCATTTGCGGTTATTTCGCAGATTATAGATACGGTTTCTTAACAGCTTGTATCGGTATGATTATTGGGCAACTTGCCTTTAATTTCTTAGCACCTCGTTACTTAGGGTCTATCGGAACAACTGTTGTAGGTAAAAAGTCTAAAGAAAAAAATGCAAAAGCAATTGAGAAAAAACCTTTAACAACACAAGAGAAAAAGCGTACAACTGCAATTTTAATTTTAACTTGTTTCGTTGTATTCTTCTGGGCAGGATTTGAACAAGCTGGTAGTTCTTTAACACTTTACACGGATAAGTTCGTGGATCGTACAATTGGTGGATTTACAATCCCAACACCTTGGTTCCAATCTGTAAACCCACTATTCATTATCTTACTAGCATTACCGGTTTCAGCATTATGGATTAAACTTTCAAAAACGAAAAATGGTGACTTAAAAATCCCAACAAAAATGGCATTTGGTATGATCTTACTAGGGATTGGATATTTAGTTCTAACTTTAGCTGTATTAAAAACTGGTAGCGATGAAGGTAATATTACAATGAAAGCAAACTTACTATTCATTGTATTCACTTACATGTTCCATACAATTGGTGAATTATTCTTATCACCGATCGGATTATCTATGGTAAGTGCAATCGCTCCTGTTAAATTAGCATCATTATTAATGGGTGTATGGTTAGCTGGTACTGGCTTCGCAAACTTATTAGCAGGACAATTAGCTGCTTTCACTCAATCTTTAGGATATTTAGAAGTATTCGCAAGCATCGGTGTTATCGTAATCGTACTCGGATTAGTACTTCTTATGTTCTCTAAGAAAATTGCACATATGATGGAATAAATAAGAAGACGCTTCTAAAATTAGAAGCGTCTTTTCTATTACTTCTCCTCTAAAGCCGTCACGTTTACGTGAACGCTTTCTCCAGGATTAGATACATCATACACTTGAGCAATTCCACTCTGCTCGTCACAGCTCTCAATCCATACTGGTACGCCCTCATATGTAACGTCAATTCTACTTGAAGAAGATAAAATTTGTTTCACACGTTTTACATCCATACTATTACTCCTCCTTTTAGTTACTACACTCCTTTCTATCTTCTCTTTTCTATTTAGAATATATTCCGTAAAGCAGCATGTTAGTTAATAGTCATTTCTTCCACACATGCTAATATTTACTCTCTTGTTACCTTTATGACAAATAAAAAAGACGTATATTCCACACGTCTTTTTCCATAATATTCAAATTTTAAGAAAATAATGTTTTTACAACTTCACTTACTTTATCATTATGAATTTGATAATACACTTCTAATCCTCGTCTTTCAAAGCGCACTACTTTATTTTGTTTTAATTTTGTTAAATGTTGCGAAACTGTTGATTGCGGAATTTCTAACACTTCCTGTAATTGTGTTACATTACAAGTTCCACGTTGCATTAGTTCCATTACTAGACGCAGACGCAATGGATGCGCTAACGCTCTTAACATTTGTACATCTTCTTCTGAAATACGACATTCGAATTGATTTTGGCTCATAAAGTTCCCCTCATTTTCGTTTTTATTTTCTTTTTATTTATTTATATATCTGTTCTTATATTTCCTGTTACGACATAACTTTATCAACCTATAAAGCCGAAAAATTTTTCCATCTTTATCAGCAAAAAATTCAGGAAAAAATCCTTGCTGATTTTGAATATTATACTATATGATATAACGAAAAAGCAAAATAATGGCCTACGAATACTTTGCTTGTAAACGTTGTTTTATCAGGCTTTTTGTTATATTTTTACCTCATTGAAACGCACAGTAATGGTATTGTAAAATACCGTCTATAATTGATAACCTATCGTAATGTAGTTGAACCATATTTAACCTCTTTGTTACGCTAAAAGGAATTTTCAGTAAAAAGAGATGCTGCGGTATTAAAAATTTGTTTCTTATTTTTTATTCGTATTGCAAGCGGCTGGAATGTTGTGAGGAACTTCCTATTAAATACATATACCGTTCCTCATCACTAGATCCAACAGGACAGATACATGCTACGTATTAAAAATTTATACTCGATGCAAAAAACGGCATCTAATATACACCTGTAGGAAAAATACCATATTAATACGTAAAAAAATATGCAAATAATTCAAAAAGCACACTCAAATAAATTCGAGTGTGCTTTTTGTCCACTTTATGAACAAAGTATTTCTTTTAACACTATTATGGAATAATTATACTTTTTTACGTTGACAATAGTGTTGAAGGAGAATATACTAAGCATGTAAGTTGATTGTGAATAGTTTCACAAATAATGTGAATTTCTTCACATAAAATAGATAGGAGTTGTCATTATTATGAGTACTTGGACACAAATTTATGACCCATTAAACAATATTTGGCTATCTGCACTAATCGCAGCACTTCCAATTTTTTGCTTCATTATTTGTTTAGTGGGATTCAAAATGAAAGGTTACATGGCTGGTCTTTACAGTGTAATTGTTGCTATTATTCTTGCTATATTTGTTTATAAAATGCCTACAACTGCAGCAGTAGCATCTGCCGGATTTGGTGTTTTATCTGGATTTTATCCAATTTGTACTATCGTTATCGCAGCTATCTTCCTTTACAAATTAACTGTTAAAACAGAACAATTCAATGTCATTCGTGATAGCATTTCAAGTATTACAAATGATCAACGTTTACAAGTATTATTAATCGCTTATTCTTTCGGCGCTTTCTTAGAAGGCGCAGCTGGTTTCGGTGTTCCGGTTGCTATTACAGCTGCATTACTTGTAGGTATGGGCTTTAATCCATTAAAAGCAGCAGGTATTTGCTTAGTAGCTAATATCGCTGGTGGTGCTATGGGGGCTATGGGTATTCCAGTTACAGTACCTGCACAATTAACTGGAATAGATGCATTAACTGTCGGTCGTCAAGCAGTTTCCATTTTGCCATTCATTAGCATTGTTTTACCGTTCTTACTTGTTTCAATGGTAGATGGATTTAAAGGCATTAAAGAAACTTGGCAAGGTATTCTTGTAAGTGGTGTTTCTTTCGCAATTACTCAGTTCGTTGTAACTTACTTCTTAGGCGCTGAACTTACTAATATTTTCGCAGCAGTCATAAGTATGGTCGCTCTTGCATTATTCTTACGTGTTTGGCAACCAAAATCTTCTGCTAAAGAAGAAAAACAAGAAGAAAAAGAATCTCATACATTCAATCAAATTTTATATGCTTGGTCTCCATTCGTATTCTTAACTGCATTTGTAACAATCTTTAATTTAAAACCAATTAAAGCTTTATTTGCTCCGGATGGTCCATTAGCAAACTTAGTATTTAACATTCAATTCCCTGGTCTTCATAATCAAGTTATAAAAACTGCACCAATCACAAAAGCTGATACACCTTTCGCAGCGATTTTCAAACTAGATGTATTCTCTTCTACAACTACTGCGATTGTATTAGCAATTATCGTTTCACTTATCGTCTACCGTGTAAACGGCAAAATGATTAAAGAATTAATGATTGAAACAATAAAAGAATTAAAGGTTCCAGTATATACAATTTGTAGCGTTATCGCTTTAGCTTACGTAGAGAACTACTCTGGTATGTCATCTACACTTGGACTTGCATTCTCTTCTACTGGAAATGCATTCCCTATTCTTTCTCCAATCTTAGGATGGATTGGCGTATTCATTACTGGTTCAGTAGTATCTAGTGGTTCACTATTCGCACCACTTCAAGCAGTAACTGCCGATCAATTAAACATCGTCCCATCTACTCTCGTTTCATTAAACGTAGTTGGTGGCACAATAGCAAAAATGGTTTCACCACAATCTGTAGCAGTTGCTTGTGCGGCAGTTGGACTAGTTGGTAAAGAATCTGCTCTATTTAAAACAGTGATGAAATATAGTTTAATCTTCTTAGCTATTATTAGCTTACTTCAATTAAATGCTGTATTTAATATCTTTTAAAAATAAAACACCGATCCAAATGGATCGGTGTTTTTTCACATTACATCTTCTTATTCTTTAGTAAAGAAGCTCCAGCAATTTCAGGATGCGTCATTTCGAATGGATCTAAAATAATATCCAATTCTTCTTCTGTCAGTACACCATGCTCTAAACATAGCTCCCTAACAGATTTTCCTGTTTCAATCGCTTCACGTGCAATACGAGATGCTGCTTCATAACCAATATGAGGGTTAACTGCCGTAATAATTCCAACACTTTTCTCAACATATTGCTTCAGCAATTCTTCATTTGCTGTAATTCCTTTAATACAATATTCACGGAATACACGGAATCCGTTATTCATAATACTAATAGATTGAATTAAATTAAACACGAGTACAGGCTCCATTACGTTTAACTCTAATTGTCCTGCTTCTGATGCTAAGCAAATTGTATGATCATTACCAATTACTTGGAAAGCAACTTGATTAATTACTTCTGCCATAACAGGATTTACTTTACCTGGCATAATAGATGAACCTGGTTGACGAGCTGGTAATTGAATTTCCGCCAATCCAACACGTGGACCAGATGCCATAATACGAAGGTCATTCGCAATTTTAGACATATTCATCATACATACTTTTAATGCCGCAGATACTTCTGTGTATGCATCTGTGTTTTGCGTTGCATCAACTAAATGCTCTGCACCAACAAGTGGGAATCCGCTAAATGTACGCAAGTGTTTAACCACTTGTTCAATGTACGTAGGGTTTGCATTTAATCCCGTACCAACAGCTGTCGCCCCCATGTTCACTTCATATAAATGTTGGCGAGACTGTTTGATTCTTTTTATATCACGCTCCAGCACTCGGCTATACGCTTCGAATTCTTGTCCAAGACGAATCGGAACAGCATCTTGTAAATGTGTACGTCCCATTTTAATGACGTGATCGAACTCTTTTGCTTTTGCACGGAAAGTAGAATGAAGTTCTTCCATTGTAATAAGAAGTTCTTCTAACATCATAAGAGTTGCGATATGAATTCCCGTTGGAAATGCATCATTCGTTGATTGAGCCATGTTCACATGCGTGTTTGGGCTAATTTTCGCATACTCGCCTTTTTCATGTCCCATACGTTCTAACGCTCGATTAGCGATTACTTCATTTGTATTCATATTAATAGAAGTTCCAGCACCGCCTTGGATTGGATCTACAATAAATTGATCATGAAATTTTCCATCAACAATTTCTTGCGCTGCCTCCGCAATTTCATGTCCAATGTCTTTCGCTAAGTAACCAGTATCTATATTTGCAAGTGCCGCCGCTTTTTTCACAATTGCCATTGCCGTAATGAGTGACGGATGAATGCGATATCCTGTGATCGGGAAGTTTTCTACAGCACGTAATGTTTGTACACCGTAATAAGCTACACTTGGTACTTCTTTTTCACCTAAAAAATCTTTTTCTATACGTATATCCTTCGTTGCTATCATTTTCATCACCTATACTTTTCATTCTAAATCCTTATCCAAAAAATTCACCCTTTAAAAATACGAGTATCATTCAGAAGAATTTTTCAGTATCCACCTTCACTATATAGCACCTTTTTTGAAAGCGCAAACATTTATTTTTCTATATATATCTTTTATAAAAATCTATAGAAAATCATTCTTCTACCTTCTTTATTTCCACTCGTTTAATTTGATGCATATCTTTTTCAAGAACTTTAAAAGAAAAGCCGTGTTTTTCAATAATATCTCCTTCAGCAACGATTTGCTTTTGTACCATAATCCAGCCACCAATTGTATCTACATCATCAGCGAATAAATGTATGCCAAATAAATCATTTACTTCACTAATAAGCACTTTTCCTTCTACAATTTTACACCCTTCACTTATATGCTCTATAGGCGGGTGTTCATCTTCATCGTATTCATCTCGAATTTCTCCAACAATTTCTTCTAAAATATCTTCTAATGTAACAATCCCTGCTGTACCTCCATATTCATCGTACAACACAGCTAATGGAATGTGTTTTCTTTGCATTTGTAATAGTAAATCATGAATTGGAATATTTTCTAGCACTTCAATAACTGGCCTTGTATATGGCATAATCGAGCACTCCTCGTCCCGATTACCATCCATATAACGAATAAATAAATCTTTTACATTAACCATCCCAATAATTTCATCTTTATCTTCACCGAATACAGGATACCTCGTATATTTTTCTTGTGCGATTATTTTAATATGTGTTTCAAATGGTTCGTCCTCATATAAACCTACAATTTCCGTACGCGGCACCATAATTTCCTTTGCGACTCTATTATCAAATTCAAAAATGTTATTTACATATTTAAATTCCCTTTGATTAATCTCTCCGCTCTCATAACTCTCAGATAAGATTAATCGTAATTCTTCTTCTGAATGAGCTACTTCATGTTCAGAAGCTGGATGTAAACCAAATAATCCGGTTACAAGCCTTGCCGAACCATTTAAAGCCCAAATAAACGGATACATTACACGGTAAAAGTAAATAAGTGGCTTCGATAATAATAAGCTAACTTGCTCCGCTCTTTGTATGGCGAACGTCTTTGGAGCAAGTTCACCAATAACAACATGTAAAAACGTAATAACTGCAAATGCAATAATAAATGAAACGGTACTTGCAATTGCAGGAGATAAGTGTAGTTTTAAAAACAACGGCTCAAGTAAATGTTTTATAGTCGGCTCGCCTAACCACCCAAGCCCTAAAGCAGTAATTGTAATACCTAACTGACATGCTGATAAATACTCATCTAAGTTCGAAGTTACTTTTTTCGCTGCCAATGCTCCTCGTCGTTTTTCACTAACGAGTTGATCAATACGACTGCTACGCACCTTAATAATTGCAAACTCAACAGCTACAAAAAAACCTGTTAATCCAATAAGGACGGCTACCATCAGTAATTTTAAAATATCCACATATACCCTTTAGCTTTCTTAGCTAAAGTTACACCTCCTTTTAAAAAGAAGTTTCACTTTAGTTTCTTCATTTACTCAAAAGCAACCCTATATAAAATTCACCAATTTCAAACCTCATACAATTCTAAAGGTAGACCGTCAGGGTCTTGGAAAAAAACAAATTTTTTTCCAGTTATCTCATCAATACGTATCGCCTCAGTTTCAACGCCACATTGACTTAAATGTTGTACAGCCTCTCCTATATTTGTAACAGAAAATGCTAAATGTCTAAGTCCAGCTGCCTCTGGGAAACTTGGCCGCTTCGGCGGATTTGGAAATGAAAATAATTCAATTTGATACTCTTGTCCTATACATAAATCTAACTTATAAGAATCTCTTTCCTTTCTATATACTTCATTTATCGCTTTAAAACCTAATATCCTAGTATAAAAATCCTTTGACACTTCATAATTCGAACAAATAATTGCAACGTGATGCACTTTACTTATATTCATGACTTCTCTATTCCTTTCTTTACCAAAGATGCATATTCTCCCTTGAAATGAAAAACATATATAGCAGAATATCTCTTTTAGGGGGCTTACTATGAAATTTATTACCTTTTTCGTGGGGCTTATCGTTGTTTTCTTCCTTGCTTATATCGCTAGCAATAATAAGAAACATATTAAATTTAAACCAATTTTCATCATGCTTATTATACAGTTAATTTTAACTTATTTATTATTAAATACAGAAATCGGCCTCATACTTATTCGAGTCATTTCCAGTCTGTTTACAAAGCTACTTGAGTATGCTGCTGATGGTATAAACTTCGTATTTGGCGGTCTTGCCAATAAAGGTGAAATACCATTTTTCCTTACTGTCTTATTACCAATTGTCTTCATTTCCGTCTTAATTGGTATACTACAACATTTCAAAATACTACCATTTTTCATTCGTTGGATCGGTTACTTCCTCAGTAAAATAAATGGTCTTGGGAAATTAGAATCTTATAATGCTATCGCATCTGCCATTGTCGGCCAATCAGAAGTTTTTATTACGGTAAAAAAACAATTAGCTCAAATTCCGAAACACCGTCTTTATACACTTTGTGCATCTGCCATGTCAACCGTGTCTATGTCTATTGTAGGTGCCTATATGACAATGATTGAACCTAAATATGTAGTAACCGCACTCGTTCTCAATTTATTTAGTGGTTTTATTATCGTACTCATCATTAACCCTTACGACGTTAAAGATGACGAAGATATTTTAGAGATTAAAGGCGAAAAGCAAAGCTTTTTTGAAATGCTTGGAGAATACATTCTAGATGGCTTTCGCGTAGCCATCGTTGTCGGCGCTATGCTCATCGGATTCGTCGCATTAATTAGTTGCATTAATGACTTATTCCTCATTATATTCGGCATTACTTTCCAACAATTAATCGGCTACGTATTTGCACCTATTGCATTCCTTATCGGTGTACCAAGTTCTGAAATTGTCGCGGCTGGTAGCATTATGGCAACGAAGCTTGTAACAAATGAATTCGTTGCCATGATGGATCTTAGCAAAATTTCCAGTACTCTCTCTACCCGTACGATTGGTATCATTTCTGTGTTCCTCGTTTCTTTTGCCAACTTTTCTTCCATTGGAATTATTTCAGGTGCGGTAAAAGGATTAAACGAAGAACAAGGCAATGTCGTTGCTCGCTTCGGCCTAAAATTACTGTATGGAGCCACTCTCGTTAGTATTTTATCTGCAATTATCGTAAGCATTATGTTGTAATTAGGTAAAATTTTATCATTTTCTTATCCCTATCTTTTGTATACAATAACGAATAGATGTCTTATAAAGTGAAACTTTAATCAGAGCGGGATTTCCCCCTCTGATTATTAGTTGAACCAATCGGGTATTTACGGGCAGTTATCTCCCGCCTAACTTCCTTGCATTCGCTGGACTTTGAGGTGGGAGTTTTACTGCCCGTTAATACGGGATAAATAATCAAGACATCTATTTTTTATACATGTACAATCGCTTTTATTTAGCGTACAATATTTTTTATGTGTTTGAATGCGCTTCTAAGATGTATACACTTTGATAGTTTTAAAGGAGAAAAAATGATGAAATCCGATATGAACAAAGATACTCGAGCCAAAAAAGGACACTCAAAGAAAAAACGCCTACTTTGGTTCCTTCTTATTCCATTACTGATTATAGCACTTGGAGCAGGAGGCTACTCCTTCCATATATACAGTAAAGCAAAATCAATTTTAAGTAATGCCTATTCTGAACTTGGTCGCGGAGATAAATCCAGCAAACGTGAAAAAGCCGTTAAACCTATGACTGATAACATTTCCGTACTTATTATGGGTGTTGATGAAAGTGATATTAGGGACAAGAATTATGGGAAAGCAACTCGTACAGATGCACTATTACTTGCAACAATTAATAAAAACGATAAATCTGTTAAGCTTGTCAGTATTCCACGTGACTCACGTGTCTATATTAAATCACGTGATAAATACGATAAAATTACACATGCGCACGTATTCGGTGGTGTAGACAGTACAATTGATACAGTTGAGAATTTTTTAGACGTTCCAGTTGATTACTATGTAAAATTCAACTTTAAATCCTTTATCAAAATTGTTGATTCCCTTGGTGGTATTACTGTAGATGTTCCAGTGGAGTTTACAGAACAAAATAGTAAAGATGAAGCAGAAGCAATTCACCTTAAAAAAGGACGTCAACATTTAAACGGAGAAGAAGCACTAGCACTAGCGAGAACTCGTCATATCGATAGTGATTATATGCGTGGTCAACGACAACAGCTTGTTTTAGAAGCTATTGCTGAAAAGGCATTATCGCTTAATTCCATTAATAAAATTGGTGGTCTATTAGACGCTGTTGATAAAGACTTAAAAACAAATTTAACTTTTGATGATATGATGACAATTGCCAAAAATTCAATGGGTTCAGACTTAAAAATGGACAAATTGCAAGTAGAAGGTATTGATAAATATATAGGCGGTATTTATTATTACGTTCCAAACGAAAAAAGCGTCAATAATATATCGACAACACTTCAAGAACATCTCGGTGTTACGAATAAAAATCAACATAAAAAATTATAATAAAAAGGCTGCTAGATCTTTCTAGACAGCCTTTTTATTATAATTTTCAACATATTTCTCATGCATATTGTGACAAAAAGAGACAATTATTACATCAGTGTAACAATTTTTATAAAAACATTACACGCGTAGTGAAAATAATAGTATACTAGTACGTACATAATGTTATTTTCATCATTTTTATACAAAAAATGTAATACATATATTTATACAAAAATTTCTGGGGGGAAATAAATGAAGCTAGGTAAAATACTGATCGGTTCTGCAATTGCTGGGGGCATATTACTTTGTGTAGGCGGTGTTAGTGGATATCAATATGTATCCAAACTAAATAATCAATTAGATACTACTGCATTACCAAATACTACATTTGAAGGTATTTCTCTCGATGGAAAAAATAAAAAAGATATTCAAGCAATTATTAATCAAAAGATAACTGAATTAGATCAAAAATCTCTTACCTACATATTCCAAAATGATAAACAAACTTACACATGGAAAGATTTAGGGATAAATTATAAAGAAAAAGATATTATCGACAAGATCTTTAAAGAACAAGAAGGAAACGCAATGAATCGTTACAAAATGCGGAAGCAGGCTGAAAACGGTGAATTGAAACGCGACTATAAATTAACACCTCAATTAAATACAACTACCTACGAAAGCTTTATGAAGGATAAATATAATGAAACATTAAAAAATCCTGTTAATGCAGAATTAAGTATTGAAGGCGCTACAGTAAATATTAGCCAAAGTCAAAATGGAGAAAAAATTGATAAAGGCAAGTTAACCGATTTAACGAAACAGGCCATTACTTCTGGTACATCTGACGTTACGTTGCCAGTTACACTATTAAAACCTGAACGTTCTACAGAAGATATACAGAAAATGGGGATTAAAGAAGTAATCGCTGAATATTCGACTCCAATGGCTGGTCGTAACGGGAATCAATCCTTCAACGTAAATAAGTCGGCTAATACTTTAAGTGGCGTTATTGTCGCACCTGATGAAACGTTTAGTTTTAATGGTCGCGTCGGCGTAACTGATGCTGCACATGGTTATAAATCCGCAGCTGTATATTCACAAGGTAAGGTTATACAAAGTGCTGGCGGAGGCGTTTGCCAAGTTAGTAGTACTTTATATAGCGCAGCTTTAAGGGCAGATCTAGGAATTGTTTCTCGAAGCAATCATTCTATGCCTGTAAATTATTTACCACTTGGGCAAGATGCAGCAGTAGCAGATTATGGTCCAGATTTAAAATTTAAAAACAATACAGGCAATCATATTTATATTCAAGCATTTTCAAATGGAGGTAGTATTACTACACGCATTTTCGGTACCAATACTGGTAAAAATGTTGAAGTTTCTTCTCAAGTAGTTAGTAGGACTGGTGATAAAATAACAGCAGTTACGTATAAAAAAGTAACACAAAACGGTGAAGTAGTATCTAATGGACAAATTTCAAAAAGCGTATATAAAAGCGCTCCAACACAATGAGGTACTATCAAACCAACAAAAAAAGGCGTGATCTACTCACGCCTTTTTCTTTTGCAATAATAATAAAAAGGTTGCAAGATGGTCTTTCGTTTCTTCTAAAGACCACATACGATTTCCTTGCTTCGCAACTAATACGCACGCCTCTTCCCAAGCGTTCTTTTTCTTCATATATAATAATTCATCGCGTAATTTCAAAACAATTTCTTCGTCTTCTTGCTCTATAAATTCTTCCATCACGCCTACTATTTCATCTTCATGGATACTTAACGTGCAGTACGATTTGAGAAAATATTGTAATGTCGTATACATATTTACTCCCCCTTCTATTTATCAAATGGATAAGAAGTAATAATCTTATATCCTAAATCTCCTGACTTATCTCTCGCTAAAACAGTAACAGTTTTTACTAACTTGTCTTTTACATTCATATTTTTCTTTATTACCGTTTTACCAACAGGGAATGAATGAGTGGTATTTAATACGAGACGAGCCTCTTTAGAGTTTTTCAACCAATCTTGAATTTCCTTATCATGCTGCTTCAAACTATCTTTTACAGCTTTCGTCGCTGTTTCCTTATCATAGTATGTACTTGCCGCTGATACTTTATCTGTCTTCAAGCGATTCTTCAAATCCTCTTCTGATTTGCCTACATGTCTTTCAATTGTATGACCATTTTTAGGCGGCCCTTCCATTTCATCTAAAATATTATCACTAATTTTTTCTACTGATGTCGATTGATTCCCTGTTTGTTTCTCTGTTTTTTGTTCTTTTCCTGCACATCCACTTAAGATCAGCATTAATGCCAATAAACTACTCAAGAAAAGACTACTTATTCGTTTCATCATATCACCTCTTTCATGATTATTATCGTAACTTCACTAAAAGTCAATTTCACAACAAAAAAACACATTTTAAAAATTCCTCATCTATTTGCCATATTACCACCCTAGTTTCATTAAATCGCTATTTTCGACCCCCTTCATAAATATACCCCTATGTTTTTATGATTATTTCCCGAATTAAACCACCCATAAAAACACCGAATAAACCCTTTATTTAAAGGGTTTATTCGGTGTTTTTTAATCTAGAAAAATATACCCCTACTTTCATATACTCAATACCCATATAAGGTATATGAAAGTAGTTTTATCAACGTTTTCTACATTATGTAAATTTCCACTTGCCTACACAACAGAAATATGGTGTAATGCAAAAAAAGATAAAGGATTTTAAACAATGGCTGAAACAATTCAAAACTTCTTAACAGACTATTATTCAATTGCAATTCCACTTAGTATCTTAATTAACATCATCATCAGTCTTTTAGGTTTTATCCCTAGTATTTTTTTGACGGCTATTAACATACAACTCTTCGGTGTAACAAACGGAACCATTATTTCGATCGCAGGTGAGGCATTAGGAGCTATTATCTCGTTTTATATTTATCGTATAGGCCTTCAGAAATTCACTCACAGTAAAGTAAATAAGTATCCAAGGGTAGAGCGCCTCCTTTATGTAAAAGGTAGAGAGGCCTTTCTACTTGTCCTATCGTTCCGATTGATACCTTTCATCCCATCCAGCATCGTTACTTTATTTGCAGCTCTAGGTAAAATGTCATTACTATCCTTCAGTATTGCCAGTACAATAGGTAAAATACCGGCTTTATTGATTGAAGTATATTCGGCATATCATGTTATCAATGGAACAAATGAAGCGAAGTGGATTGTAACCATTGCAGGCGCTATTGGGTTGTTTTATTTGTGGAAAAAATGGAGAAAAAAATAAAGAAGGAGCCTATGCTCCTTCTTTATTTTTGAGTTATTTTATTATAACTATCCCTTAAAGCCTTAGTTTACGCCAACAGCACTATATGATTGCTTAACTGCTGCTACTTCTGCAGAGCTAGCACCATATAAGTCAGCTGCAGCTTGTACTAATCCAGCACGAGCTTGACTAAAGGTAGTAGATTGCGTGAAATATTGCGTATTTGCACGGTAATAAATCGCTCCTACTTTATCTTTACCAATACCGTTTACAGTAACACCGTAATGCGTACCACCATTCGCTAATAAATAAGCTGCTTTGTTAATAATACCGCTATTTGTATGAACGCCACCGTTATCACCAGTGCCAGTGTAACGCTTAGAATAATGATCTGGATCACCATATTTCGTTGGATCACTCATAGAGCGAAGTGCATCTCCTGCTTTACCAGGCGTGTAAATATCTTCACCAATTTCCCAATCCGGATTACGGTTATCATAATACTCTACTAATGTACCAAAAACATCTGAAATAGCTTCATTTAATGCTCCTGATTCATTTTGATAAATTAAATCTGAGCTATACTCTGTAACAGCATGCGTTAATTCATGGCCAATTACATCAATTCCACCAGACAATGAAGTGAATGTTACACCATCACCATCTCCGTATACCATTTGAGAGCCATTCCAGAACGCATTATTATATCTACTTCCATAATGAACTGTTGATTTTAATGGTGCTCCTGCATCATTAATAGAGTTTCTATTAAATGTAGCTTTATAGTAATCATATGTTTTACCCGCATAGTAATGAGCGTCTACTGCCGCCGCATCATACGCTGCATTGAAAACATTATCCGCATCTACCCATAATGTTCCCGGTAATGTAGTACGGTTTTTCGCATCATATGTGAAAATCGTTGCTCCGCGCGTATTATCTTGTAAATAGTAAGATGATGCAGATAACGTTGTATTAAGTGACTTCGTATCTCCTAATACACCTTTACCAGTACCCACTGCATTTGTTCCTGTTACAGGCTTTACAGCCGGTTTCGCTTCTTGTTTAGGTGCCTCTTGCTTAACTGGTGACTTATCTTCATTTGCTACATGATCCAATTTATTATATTTATTTAATACTTTACCGCTGTCTGCTTCAATGAAATAGTAGTAGTTTCCTGGGCTTGGCTCTAAGAAGTTTAGATTCACAACGTATGCATATGTTGTTTCCTCACCGTTTTGATATACATATAAGTCCGCTTTTGGTTCTACCTCATATTTAGGTGTTACACCTAAATCTTTTTGCGCAATTTCAATTGCTTTTGCGCCTTCAATCTTATTTTTATTTTTCAACTTTTCTTTTTTGTCTAAATCAGGTGCAACTGTTCCAGACAATACTTTTAAAGAACCATCTTTACTTACGTGAGCTACTTGAGTAGAACCCCATACAGGTACTCCTTCATATACTTGTTGCATACGTACTACTGTTGAATCAGTTACACCATCTTTTTTCACTTGTTTCACTTTGAAAGAATCTTGCGCACTCTTTTCCCCTAACTTGTAATCACCTTTTGCTGCGTTTAAGTAATCAAACACAACAGATTCTGCTTTCTTACCAGTTGCCCCAGTTAAATCACCAGAAATAAACTCAGGTGACTGTACCGTCTCATTGTACTTCTTCGTAGAGAGTACATTTTTAGAATCCGCAAATGCAGACCCTGCCCCTCCAAACGTTGTAACTGCCATTCCTGTCGCTAACACTAACGCTAAACTTTTCTTTTTCATGAATCTTCCCCCTAATAAATTATTTTTTTGAAAAAGAGTAGTTTCATATTAGCATTATGTTTTCACTATTAATATACTAAAAATTCAATTAATTTATTTCTCAAGTTTTGTAGAATTTTGGGGAACAAATATTGAAAAACCCCTTTCCGATTGGAAAGGGGTTTTTCAATATTTTCTTAACCATAAATATCTGGATTAGAATAATTTATGAAACTTTTTTCTGAAAAATTAAAGCCATAAATATCCGGATTAGAATATTGTATATTTTCTTCTTTTAAAGACTTAAATCCATAAATATCTGGATTAGAGTAATTTACTGATCCTTCTTTCAAGGATTTTACTCCATATATATCTGGATTAGAATAATTAACTCCTAAAGAAAGAATTGCTACTATTCCCAACCCTACTACACCATATATACGCTTTTTCAATTCAATTCCTCCCTTTCTTCCAAAACTTTAATTGCTTCTTTATAATATTTATTGCTTTCCTCGTACTTAAATTCATTCTCTAAATACATAGCCAATTCTAAATAAGCATTTTTTAATTCCTTCATACTACCTACACTCTTAAAGAACGGAATAGCCTCGTTCTCTAAAAATCTCTTAAATTCTTGAGATTCCCCAAAATATTTGTACTTAAATATACAGAATGAATAAATCATTTTATTATACTTTTCATCACTCCGCGAGCAATCAATTCCTTTTTCTATCCATTCCTGCGCTTCTTCATAACATTTAAGATGAATGCATTGCTTAGCTAGCCCATAAATTGTTTCAATATAATTCATATTGACAGTCTTCTGCAATTGGAAACTTTGAAGAAAATAGTTTTTAGATTTATCATGCTCATTCTTATAATGGTATAATTCTCCCATATTATTTAAAGTCATAGCTTTAATCATGTCTTTTTCCGCAAAAGAATCCACTTCTCTTAATATACTTTCATAAATCTTTAGTGCTTCTTCATACTGTGCTTTTTCCACATAACTTAAAGCAATAATTGTTTGACAATTTATTACATAACGGAATTTGTATTCATTACGGAACCCTTCCATAGCAATATGAGCAAAGTGCATGGCTAAATGTGGTATATTTAGGTGGCTATACGCAAGGCTCAAATTATAATATATACCAGTTTCATAATATCCTTGCTCTTTAGCCATTTCTTCCGTTTCAATTAAATACTTCAAACTTTCCTTATGCCTATATTGCAGGCTAAGTAGCAATGCCTTACTGTACGTATACAACATCTTCTGAAAAGGTGAGTATTTCTTGTAAACTTTTTTCAATCTTTCTAACTCTTCTTCAACAGCAGGAAAATCCCTTTTCATAATTAAATAACGCGTATAAAGCAGTTTATAATAATTTATAATTTCAAAATCCAAAACATGCTTCATTTCACCTTGTAATTCTTCATATATGCGTTCTACTTGTGGCTTGTCCAAATGAACTAATGCATTTAGCCATTCATCCAGCTTCCCCTTCACATCTTCCTCTACATCCCTCAAATCCGTCACGGCAATTTCTAATCTTGCGCAGAGCAATTGTAGAATTTCTTCTGATGCTTCGATCTTTCCATTTTCGATTTTACTTAAGTATGAGACAGAACAAATGCCCTGACATAATTCTTCTTGTGTCATTTTTTGCTGTAGCCGTTTGTAAAAGACTTGTTTGCCTATTTTTTCTAATGTTTGTTGCATTGTCCTCCTCCATTCTCATTACCCCCATTACTCTAATAATACATAAAATCTTGAGAAATATAAATTGATAAATGTTAATTTTCTAAAAAATATGCATTATTTCATTTTTTTCCCTCTTGACTCTACTTCCATATCCATTCTTTGCTACGAGCGGTGAAAAATTGGTATACTATAACCAAATTATGGAGGTGTTTTCGCGATGACTTATTATAAAGACGATAGCTATGCCTTACATACAGATTTATATCAAATTAATATGGCTTATACATATTGGAAAGATGGTATTCACAATCGCCGCTCGGTGTTTGATTTATACTTTCGAAAACTTCCATTTGAGAACGGTTATGCTGTTTTTGCTGGTCTTGAAAAGATTGTAGAGTACATAGAAAACTTCAGCTTTACCGAAAGCGATATCGCTTATTTAGCAGAATTACAATTTGAAGAAGAATTCCTTCATTATTTACAAAATATGAAATTTACTGGGACGGTTCGAGGTATGCAAGAAGGTGAAGTTGTATTTAATAACGAGCCTTTATTACGTGTTGATGCACCGCTCGGCGAAGCACAAATTATTGAAACTGCCCTGTTAAATATTGTGAATTACCAAACATTAATTGCAACAAAAGCAGCTCGTATGAAGCACGCTGCAAATAATGATGAACTTTTAGAGTTTGGCACAAGACGTGCCCATGAGTTTGATGCAGCCCTTTGGGGCACACGCGCTGCCTTTATTGGTGGTTTCTCCTCTACAAGCAACGTACGGGCTGGGAAACGCTTTGGAATACCTGTAGCCGGCACACATGCTCACTCTTTCGTTCAAGCGTATCGCGATGAATATGTTGCTTTCAAAAAATATGCTGAGACACATAAAAAGTGTGTGTTTCTTGTCGATACATACGACACTTTGAAATCTGGTGTTCCAAATGCAATTCGCGTTGCGAAAGAGTTTGGAGATCGTATCGATTTTTACGGCATTCGCCTTGATAGTGGGGATATGGCTTATTTATCTAAAAAAGCAAGAAAATTACTAGATGAAGCTGGGTTTACAAATACAAAAATTATTGCTTCTAGCGATTTAGATGAATACACAATTATGCACTTGAAATCTCAAGGAGCAAAAATTGATGTATGGGGCGTTGGAACAAAATTAATTACGTCTTTTGAGCAACCAGCGTTAGGGGCTGTTTATAAACTAGTTGCGATTGAAGATACTGATGGAAAATTAAATGATACAATTAAAATTTCATCTAACCCTGAAAAAATTACCACTCCAGGACTTAAGCGTATTTATCGCATTATCAATCGAGTGAACGATCATGCAGAAGGCGATTATATTGCATTAGATTCTGAAGAGCCAGGAAAAGAAGAACGTTTAAAAATGTTTCATCCTGTTCACACGTATATAAGTAAATTTGTAACAAACTTTGAAGCACGCGAACTGCATAAAGATATTTTCGTTAACGGTGAAAGAACATATGAATTACCTGGCATATTAGATATTCAAAAATATAATGAACAGAGTCTCGCACTATTTTGGGAAGAATATATGCGAACTTTAAATCCCGAAGAGTACCCTGTCGATCTAAGTCAAGAATGTTGGGATCATAAAATGAATTACATTCAAACTGTTCGAGAACAAGTTGAAAAAAATATACAAAAATAAAACAGAGAAGCTTCTCCTTCTCTGTTTTTTCAATACTATATGTATCTTTGTGGAAAATATATTAAAATAATAAGACAAATATTTTTTATTTGTAAATTTTAATATTACGTTATTTATTTATAAAGTAATATTTGTTATTATTTTATTGAGTCAATTTCAACAAAATAACCTAAAAAAGAGGACGCAACCTGCGTCCTCTTTTTTATAAATCTTTCACTTGTAATACACGCATTGCATTTAATACTGCCAGTAGTGTCACACCAACATCTGAGAAGACAGCTTCCCACATTGTTGCAATACCAAAAGCACCAAGTAATAAAACTAATCCTTTTACGCCTAATGCAAAGATGATATTTTGCCATACAATGCGTCGTGTACGTTTTGCAATGTTTACAGCTGTCGCAATTTTTGAAGGCTCATCAGTCATAATAACGATATCTGCCGCTTCAATTGCTGCATCTGATCCTAAACCACCCATTGCAATACCAACATCAGCTCTTGCTAATACCGGTGTATCATTAATACCATCACCAACGAAAGCAACTTTTTCTTTCCCATGCTTCGCTGCATCAATTTTTTCAATCTCTTCTACTTTTTGTTGCGGTAATAGTTCTGCATGAACTTCATCTAAACCTAATTCTTTACCAACAGCTTCACCAACTAGTTTTGCATCACCAGTTAACATGACTGTCTTCTTAATACCTAGTTCTTTTAACTTTTGAATTGCTTGTTTTGAATCTTCTTTTACCTCATCAGAGATAACAATATAACCTGCATATTTTCCATCTACAGCAACGTGAACTAATGTACCTACTGTTTCTGGTTGCTTAAATGTAATGTTTTCTTTTCTCATTAATTTCGCATTACCTGCAAAAATTTCTTTTCCTTGTACTTTTACGACTGTACCGTGACCAGAAATTTCGCTATAATCATCGATTATTTTTTCATCAATTGATTTTCCATATGCATTTCGAATCGACTGTGCAATCGGATGATTAGAATACACTTCAGCAAATGCTGCATACTCTAATAATTCTTCATTTGTAATACCTTCGCTTGGTTCCATTTTTGTAACTTTGAAGACACCTTTTGTTAATGTTCCTGTTTTATCAAAAACAATATATTTCACATCATTTAAAGCTTCTAAATAGTTACTTCCTTTTACTAACACACCACTTTTAGATGCACCACCGATACCTCCAAAGAACCCAAGAGGAATAGATACAACTAACGCACATGGACAAGAGATTACTAAGAACACTAAAGCTCTATAAATCCAATCAGCAAATGTAGCTCCTTCTAAAATAAGTGGTGGAATAAACGCCATAATCGCTGCTGTAATAACTACAACTGGAGTGTAATAACGTGCGAACTTCGTAATAAAGTTTTCTGTTGGCGCTTTTTTACTGCTTGCATTTTGAACTAAATCTAAAATTTTCGATACAGTTGATTCACCAAATTCTTTTGTAACTTCAATTGTTAATACACCATTTTGGTTCACAAAACCACTTAGTACATCATTTCCAACTTCAACTTCACGTGGTACAGATTCACCAGTCAACGCTGAAGTATCTACCATTGATGTCCCTTCAACTACTTTTCCGTCTAACGATACTTTCTCACCAGGTTTCACGATGATATAATCGCCGATTTGTACATCTTCTGGTGATACTTGTTTCGTTTCATTTCCAACCTTTACATTCGCGTAATCAGGACGAATATCCATTAATGAAGTAATTGACTTTCGAGAACGGTTCACCGCAATACTTTGGAATAGTTCTCCTACTTGATAGAATAACATTACTGCAACTGCTTCTGGGTATTGCTGAATCGCAAAAGCTCCTAGTGTTGCAATTGCCATTAAGAAGTTCTCATCGAACACTTGGCCACGAGTTATGTTTCTTACCGCTCTCCAAACGATATCTCCACCTATTAATAAATACGCAAGGACGAATAACGGAATTGTTATCATTTGTGGTAAGCCAGCTAATGCAGCAATTGCTGTCAAAATTCCGCCGACCACTAATCGTCCTACCATCTTTTTCACATTTGCTTCACCATGGTCGTGACTATGCCCGTGGTCATGGCCACCCTTTTCTTCACGAACAACTTTCACATCTGGTTCTAACTTTTGAACGACATTTGTTATATTGGCTACAGTCGCTTCTAATTCTCTTTTATTCGCTACTTCAACTCGTAATTTCTTTGATACGAAATCAACAGTTGCTGCTGAAACAGTCGGCATTTCCTTAACCTTATTTTCAATCTTCATCGCACAGTTCGCGCAATCTAAACCTTCTAATATAAATACTTCTTTTGCCACTTTTGTATTTTTTTCTTCTTGCACTTTAATGTGTGGCTCTAATTTTGTAACGAGTTGTTTTGCTTCTGTAACAACTTCGTTTTCTTTATTTTGTGCTGTCTCTAAAACCATTGTTTTTGTCGCGAAATTTACAGAGCAAGAATTTACTCCTTCTATATTCCCAACACCTTTTTCAATTTTCATTGCACAGTTCGCACAATCTAAACCTTCTAACATCAGTTTCTTTTTCACTAATGCTTCAGCCATCGTTCTCCCTCCTCGCGTTCTTTTTTATTCTTCCTCGTTTACATGTTCAAACGCTTGCTCGAAGATATGAATTACGTGCTGGTCAGCTAACGAATAATAAACGACCTTTCCTTCTTTACGATTCTTTACAAGTTTCGCTTGCTTTAACACACGAAGCTGATGTGAAATAGATGATTGTGTCATTCCTAATAAATAAGCTAAATCACAAACACACATTTCAGCTTCAAATAATGCATGTAATATTCTCGTACGTGTACGATCGCCTAATACTTTAAATAATTCTGCTACTTTACTTAAACTGTCATCAGTTGGAATTGTTTGTTTTACTTGATCCACAACTTCTTCATGGATTATCGTTTGAGAACATGTCTCTTGTGGTGTTTCTACTTTATTTCCAGCCATTATAGCTCACCTCTTTATTTGAACATATGAACAATCATTCATATATCTTATACCTTTATTATATGAGCGTCCATTCATATGTGTCAATGAAATCTAATACATTTTTTTGAACATTTCGTTCACATTTTAAAAAGATCTACACATATTTTCCGCATCAATTACATTCTCATACAAAAAAGGATGTACACTTTGCACAAAAGAAAAAGCCTTGCGCGTTCCCTAGACGCACAAGGCTTACTATACTTATATCCCTTTTAATTAAGCTTTTAATTAGCTTGTTCTAAATTATCCTGCGAACTTCCATCGTCTTTTAAATGACTATGCTTTTTCGAATATACAAAGTATACAACTACTCCAATTGCTAACCAAACACCGAAGTATATCCATGTTTTTAATGGTAAATTTACCATTAAGAATACACAACATGCAACTGAAATAATCGGTAAGATCGGTACAAGTGGTACCATAAATCCACGTTGTAATTTCGGATGCGTTTTACGAAGAATGATAACAGTTACACCAACCATGGCGAATGTTAATAACGCTCCAATATTCGCTAAATTCGACAATTCTTTTAAATCGATAAATCCAGCAATTAAAGCACTACCAATTCCTGTTAACCAAACTGAAAATGTTGGTGCTTCAGTCTTCTTGTTAATTTTCGCGAAAGATTTTGGCAATAAACCGTCACGGCTCATCGCGAAGAATACACGAGTTGTTGCATAAATGTAAGCGAAAATTACAGCCATAATACCGATTACAGCTCCAATAGCAATTACACCAGCCACTTTATCTTGTCCTACAACTTCTAACACATATGCCATAGCTTCAGGTACATCTAATTCCTTATAAGAAACCATACCTGTCATAACGAGACAAACTACAACATAAATGATTGTACAAATAACTAGCGAAGCAATAATACCAATTGGTAGATCACGTTGTGGATTTTTTACTTCTTCAGCAGAAGTTGCTAATGCATCAAATCCTAAGAAAGCAAAGAATACTGCTGCTCCCCCTGCGAACACTCCACTTAAACCGTAAGGTGCAAATGGTATCCAGTTTTCTGGTTTCACGTAGAATACACCAACTGCAATGAATAAAACAACAATACCAATTTTAATTAATACCATTATGTTATTCACACGTTTACTTTCTTTCGTACCTCGTGATAATAACCAAGTTATCACCAACGTAACAATAACTGCTGGTAGGTTTACCATACCACCTTGTGCTGGAATCGTTAGCAATGCTTTTGGAATTTCAAGTCCCAATCCACTCACTAAGTTATGGAAATAACCCGTCCATCCACCAGCTACTGCGGCAGTCGTTACAACATATACGGATAACAATGTCCATCCCATTAAATGGGCAACAAACTCACCAATTGTTGCATACGAATATGTGTACACACTACCTGAAACAGGAAGTGTAGATGCAACTTCTGCGTAACATAAAGCTGCAAATCCACAAACAATTGCTGCAATCATAAATGAAAAAATAACTGCTGGACCAGCATCTCTTGCGGCTACTAATCCAGTTAATACTAGAACTCCTGTACCAATTATCGCACCAATCCCTAGCATTGTTAGGTCAAATGCCCCTAGCGTTTTCGTTAAAGTTTTACTTTTACTTTCCCCTAACAATTGCGTAACGGATTTCTTTTTAAATAGGTTGGCCACGATGAATGCCCCCTTTTACCAAGAAGAGCTAAGAGGTATTATCTCTTAGCTCTTATCATGTTGTTTTATATAGTGTTCGATTTTGTTTTGTATAATGCTTCTATTAGCAAGATACTGTTTCTGCTTCTAGTAATTCTTTAGCACCTTTGTACTCTACACCGTGAGCTTCTGCAACTGCTTCGAATGTTACATAGCCATCTAATGTGTTAATACCTTTTAGTAATGCAGTATTGCCTAGGCAAGCTTCTTTGTAGCCTTTGTTAGCAATTTGTACTGCATATGGTACTGTTACGTTTGTTAATGCAAGAGTTGATGTACGTGGAACCGCACCTGGCATGTTTGCAACTGCATAATGAACAACGCCGTGTTTTTCGTAAGTTGGGTTATCATGAGTTGTAATACGGTCAGTTGTTTCGAAAATACCACCTTGGTCAATTGCGATATCTACAACAACAGAACCTGGTTCCATTGATTGAATCATTTCTTCTGTTACAAGTTTTGGCGCTTTTGCACCTGGGATTAATACTGCACCGATTACAAGATCAGACTCTTTTACAGCTTCTGCAATATTGTAAGGATTAGACATTAAAGTTTTCACTTGATTTCCGAAAATGTCATCTAATTGACGAAGACGTTCTGCACTTAAGTCGATGATTGTTACATCCGCACCTAGTCCAACTGCAATTTTAGCAGCATTTGTACCAGCTTGTCCACCACCGATAATTGTTACTTTACCACGTTTAACCCCTGGAACACCTGCAAGTAAGATACCTTTACCGCCTTTGTTCTTCTCAAGGAATTGTGCACCAATTTGTGCAGCCATACGACCAGCTACTTCACTCATAGGTGCAAGTAATGGTAGAGAACGGTTTTCTAATTGTACTGTTTCATATGCAATAGAAACAACTTTCTTTTCAATTAATGCTTTTGTTAATTCTGGTTCTGGAGCTAAGTGTAAGTATGTGAATAAGATCAAACCTTCGCTGAAGTGTTTGTATTCGCTTTCAATTGGTTCCTTAACTTTCATAACCATTTCCATGTTCCAAACTTCTTCAGCTGTATCAACAATTTTCGCTCCTGCTTCAACATACTGAGCATCTGTGAAACCAGATCCTAAACCTGCACCCTTTTGAATGAATACTTCGTGATTGTTACGAATTAAATGTACAACACCTGCTGGTGTCATTGCTACACGGTTTTCGTTGTTTTTAATTTCTGCTGGTACCCCAATACGCATAATGAAATGCCCCCTTATAATTAACAGAAAAAAGAAAGTCTTTTTTCTTTTTGTAATAATTAATAACTTATGTCCTTATTCTAGCATAACTTAAAAGTTATGAAAACGCTAACATACTATTTTTTAAAAGTTTATATATTTAGAATAGTGTAAATATATAAAACATTGATTCTATTAAGTTTCTCATTTCATTTCATTATCTATCACTCTATTTTTATTATACTTCTTCAAAACAAACAGTAATCTTTTATTATTTGACAATAATGTAACAATGTAAGAAACCCTACTGATGCCGTATACATATACAGTCATTAATTTACACAATACTTTAGAGATATATTCTTTTCATAAAAAAAACAGCTGCGGGCATTTAGCCAGCAGCTGGGTAACTTATAAATAACTTGGAAAATAAATCATCTGTTGTTTCAGTAATTTTATCAAACAAATCACTTTCTTCCGCCTCTTGCTCTTTTAATATCTTAATTGTTTCACGTGCATCTTCAGGATAATCGGTAATGATACCATCTACGTTTAGTTTATAATATCCCTTTAAACTTTCCATATCATTTACCGTCCATACGTAAATTGGCTTGTTTAACTTTCTTGCTTCTTTTACTAATTTCTTATTTAACATGTATTCTTCTGCTACATAAAAGTCAGCTTTCACATTCTTTAAGTTAGCTCTACTCGCATACAGTATATATCCTACTTTTATATCTGGATTTGCCCGCTTAAACTCTTTAATAAGCGGATAGTGTAACGTTTGAATTACACATTGTTTCTCAAATTCATTATCTTTAATCGCTTTTAATACTTTGTTTACGAAATCTTTTTCGCCACCATGAAGCTTCACTTCAATATTGAGTTTGATTTTTCCCTTTGCCAGCTTAATGATCTCATCAAGTGTACTTATTTGTCCTGAAAACCCATCTTGACTAAGCGTAAGTTGTCTTAACTCGTCCATCGTTAAATCTGACACATGAACATTAGCATTAGCAAGGCGTTTCAACTTCAAATCATGTATAACTGCTAATTCACCGTCTTTTGTTTGCAGTACATCAATTTCAGCGTAGTCTGCTTTCGCATCAATAGCCCCTTGCAAAGCTTCTTTTGTATTCTCTACACCTTTTGAAATATAACCACGATGAGCCATAATAATTGGTTCTTTATATGTGTTTGTAATAAAGGTCACAATGAAGGCAACAACCATTCCCGCAGTAATAATTCCTACAATATATACGCCAATAAATTTCCAACGATGTTTTTGGAAGAAACATTTATCTGCTTTCGTTTTCGAATAATCCAATCCTTCCTCTAATAAAACGTCTTCAACTGGAACCTTTTGTAAATATAATCGCGTAATCGCCATAATATAAAATGGTGTCACGATAAAGCTAAATAAATACAATGTACTCGTTAAAAATACAGACATTGTTGATTCCGCTAATAATGCAAATGTCCCTGCTGGGTTTGTAAATTCATATACTCCCCACAGACAAAGTAAATAAATTCCTATAAATAAAAGAAAGACAATTCCTACAGATATGAAAAAACCTACTAAAAAGAATAATACTTTAAAAAAGCTTTCTTTTACTAAGTTTGCACTTTTTCGTGCTGCGGTGCGGAACGGCTTTTCCTCTAAAACAATAATAGGTAAAACAAAGATCCAACGAAGATTTAAATAGGCAACTACAGCAAAGAAAGCATAATATCCAACTTGACCCATTGTTGTCTTAAATAGTTCACCTGTAATAAAATTAGGAATTTGAATCTCAGGAATCAATGCAGATTTATACCCCGTACTTAATAGTGGTAATAACACAACTGCGTACAAAATAAATCCTGGTAAGCAATATGTAAAAAGGGAAGGTAAATACGTTACTGTTTTATACAAAATCGGACGTAATCTCACCTTTTGCCTTTTATGAGCAAAGTACGAAATAATAATAAGCACCGCAAATTCCGTAAAGATAAGAAACAGTGCTAACAATGATAAAATTACGATTGCCAATATGCCGTATGGCGTCTTTAAAAACGCTAATAATTCATCATTCGTCGCATTTGCATAACCACCAAAATACAATAACTTATTAAAAATGATCCCAAATAGCGGGACAAATACAATCGCTGCTAATAATTTATAAGCAAGTTGAAAGGTTAATACATTCCAAAAAGCAAATCTAACTGTTTGAAAGGAATGTCCAATTACTCCTGGTATAGATAGTCTTTTACGGTGTTGCATATATTCCTCCACATTCTAAAACGATATTTGAGATGGATTCCACATTTCCATTTCTAATCCATCTTTTTAATAATAATAATAATAATATATTCCGCTTAACATGAACACTCTTATACATACAATGAAAAAAGTGATGGTTACTCCCCATCACTTTTTTCATCTACTTTATTTTTTCTCTAACCCTTGTCCAAATGCTTTCAAGAAGCTAAAACCGAATGTAATGGCTCTATTGATATCTGGATCTTTTAACACTTTAAAGAAATCCATCACTTTTGTTTTTTTACCACTATTTAATTCATCTGTTGCAAATTGTAATCCAGTGACTAAACTCGATGTGATTTGTTTTGTTACTTCTGGGTCAACTGAGGATAGCGCTTCCCCTGCCCCCATCATATTATTGAGTGCATTTTTAACTGGTTCACGATTTAATTGCTCCACAGCGATTTTTGAAACATCTTCCTTCGCAGCAAGTAAACTAATCGCCGCATCTAATATACCAGCCTTTTGCAACTGTGCTAAAAGCTGCATTGTTTCTTCTACTGCTTCACGATTATTAGATAGCTCATTTAGAAGTTCATCTGCTACTTGCTGTTTCTGTTCTTCCTCTGTTATAACTTTCTTTTTAATTAAAGTAATTTCTTTCGCCACTATCTCCGCCCCCTAGTCCACAAGTGATACGTATTGTTTTCTTTGCCACTTTTGCTCGATTTCAACACCATTTTGCGGATTACGCTTTTTATCTCGCGGGTTCGAAGATGGTAACGGGCGGTTTCCTTTTTCACGTAATACACGCATTTTCACCATCGTTTGTTTATACGCCGGTGTACACGTATAAATGTCTGTTGCCGTCCCAGTTAAAATATTAATTGCTTCTTCATTTATCGTTGCATGCATCGGTAAATATAGCTCTTTCCCCGTTACACGATCAGTAATAAGCGCTTGTACTTTAATTTTCCCAAATGGTGATGCTAATTCCACAAGACCACCATCTTTCACATTGCGCTCTATAGCAAGTTCCGGTGAAATTTCAACGAATACTTCAGATACTTTAGATAAAATACCAGCCGACTTATTCGTCATATTCCCTTCATGGAAATGCTCGAGCATGCGTCCATTATTTAAAAGTAAATCATACTCATCTGGTGCTACAACCGGTGGTACCCATTCATCTAATGATAGACGAGCAAGTTTATCTGGGAAGTTAAATCCGTCTACATATAATAGCGGTGTATCGCTACCATCATGACTACCCCAACATAAACTATTCCATCCTTCTAGACGGTCGTACGTTGCTTGAGAATATAATGGTGCAAGTGATGCAATTTCATCCATAATTTCACTCGGACTTTCGTAATTCCAATCCCCACCAAGTGCACGAGCTACTTTTTGTAAAATCCACCAGTCTGGTTTTGACTCACCAAGCGGCTTTAATACTTCATACAACCTTTGGATACGGCGCTCTGTATTCGTAAATGTTCCTTCTTTTTCTAAACTTGGTGCTGCTGGTAAAATAACATCAGCAAAACGAGCTGTTTTCGATAAGAACATATCTTGAACGACAAGAAAATCTAAATTCGCTAAAATATGTTGCACATGGTTCGCATTTGAATCGACTAAAGCCATTTCTTCACCCATGACATACATACCACGTAGTTTTCCTTCTTCTGCCGCAAGTAACATTGCAATATTATTTAATCCTGGCGCTTTCGGAATAGTTGTACCATATGCTTTTTCAAACTTAGCACGAAGCGTATCATCTGATACTGCTTGATAACCTGGAAGCCAGTTTGGCAATGTTGCCATATCACAAGCACCTTGTACGTTATTATGTCCTCGTAATGGATATGCACCTGCACCAGGACGACGGTAGTTACCCGTAACGAGTAGTAAATTTGAAATTGCAGCGGACGTCGTACTTCCTCCTGTATTTTGAGTTACGCCCATTCCCCAAAGTACACAAGTACCATCTGCTTCATATACCATACGAGCCATTTCTTTTAGATTTTCTTTCGAAATCCCTGTAATTTTCTCTGTATAGTCCAGCGTATATTTCTCTACCATTTTGCTATATTCATCAAAATTCTTTACGTTTTCAGCTATGAACTTTTTATCATGCCAATCTTGATCAATAATATATTTCGTAATACCAGCAAGCCATACGTAATCCGTTCCTTGGCTCGGATGAATAAATAAATCCGCACGCTCTGCCATTTCATGTTTACGAAGGTCTGCTACAATTAGTTTTTGCTCGTGTAATTTATGAGCACGTTTTACACGCGTCGCAAGTACAGGATGTCCTTCTGTTGGATTCGCACCAACAATAATGACAAGTCCTGCTTCAGCTATATCTTTCACTGTTCCAGCATCCCCGCCCATACCGACAGTTTTAAATAAACCATCTGTCGCTGGCGACTGACAGTAACGAGAACAGTTGTCTACATTATTCGTTCCATATATTTGTCGAGCTAGTTTTTGCATAAGGTAATTTTCTTCATTCGTTACTTTTGAAGAAGAAATAAATCCAAATGCATCGCTGCCGTATTCTGATTTAATATGCTGCATATTAGATGCAACCACTTCAAGAGCTTCTTCCCAAGAAGCTTCAACAAACATATCTCCTTGGCGAATTAATGGCTTTGTAATACGATCTTCGCTGTTTACAAAATCCCATCCAAATTTACCTTTTACACATGTGGAAATACCATTAACAGGTGCATCTGAAACAGGTTGCACTTTCAAAATTTGACGATCTTTCGTCCATACTTCGAATGAACAACCGACACCACAAAATGTACAAACTGTTTTTGTTTTATTAACTTTCGTCTTACGCATCGCAGCCTCTACTTCTGAAACCGCTAAAATACTACTATATCCAGGCTCTACATCCTTTACAAAATCAATCATCGGATCTAACACATCTGGTTTTAATCCTGTCATGAATCCAGCTTCACCTAACATTGATTTTTCCATCAACGCATTACATGGACATACTGTTACACATTGCCCACAACTCACACAAGATGAGTCATTTATGCTTATACCATGATCCCATATAACACGTGGACGATCTAAGCTCCAGTCTATCGATATAGTTTCATTAACCTGTAAGTTTTGACATACTTCTACACACTGTCCACAAGCAATACATTGATTTGGATCATACCGATAAAACGGATGTGACATATCCACTTCACAAGCACTTACTTTTGGCTCATACGGATATTTCTGTTCTTCAATTCCCATCATATGCACTGTGTTATGGACTTTACAGTTACCATTATTGTTATCACAAACAGTACAATACAATAAATGATTCTCTAATATTCGATCCATTGCCTCAGTCTGTGCCTCTTTTGCACGCTGTGACTGTCTTTCAATATGCATACCATTCTCAAGCTTCGTTGAACAAGCACGCATTAACTTTCCATCTACTTCTACAATACACGTATCACAAGTTTGAATTGGATCTACTTCTGGTACATGACAAATTTGAGGATGTTCCAAATTACTCTCATTAAATAATTGTAGTATTGTCTTTTCACCTGATGCTGAAAATTCTTTACCATCTACGGTTACACGGACTGTCTGTTCTGCCATAGTTTCCCCTCTCCTTACAACCAACTGTACAACATATTTATGAATCCGTTTTCATAAATAGATTACTGTACATATTTTTGAAACGCTCTGTCCAAATACTTTTCTTATGAAGTCGATTCTAGATGTTTATAAGGTATCACTACGAAAGCTTGAAAATTTCACTATTCTACATTTCTATTATATCGTATATATACAATAATAACCAAAATAATCTGATACCTTCCTTCTAATAGATGTTTTTATTTTTTCAATGTTTTATGATAAATGTGGGAGAGAAATACGTATAAAAGGGGAATTTAATATGGGGCCTACGCAAGAGAATTATACAATTGTACGCTATCAGTCTGGTACATTTTCAAAACAACTTGATGAGATTGTTACAGAATCTCCTATCACTATTAAAATAAATGGCGAAGAGTATGTAACAGTCGTATGTACACCAAATTACATCGAAGATATGGTAATTGGTTTTTTAATTTCTGAAGGAATTATTTCTTCCTATAAAGATGTTGGAGAACTATGGATTCAAAAAGATAATGGAATTGTCCATGTAACATCATCAAAAGTAAATCCTCTCTATCAAAATTTATATAATAAACGATATATCACTTCCTGTTGTGGAAAAGGTAGACAAGGTTTTATTTTCGCTAACGATGCTGCAAAAGCAAAAGATTTACATGATATACATGTGAAAATTAGTCCTGAAGAATGCTTTCACTTAATGAATACTTTACAACAATCTTCCACTACATTTCGCCAAACTGGTGGGGTTCACAATACCGCGCTATGTGATCGAAACAATATCCTCATATCAAGAATGGATATTGGAAGACATAATGCATTAGATAAAATATATGGTCATTGTTTGCGCAACGATATATCCGTTAAAGGAAAAATCATCGCATTTAGTGGGCGTATTTCATCCGAAATTTTACTCAAAGTTTCAAAAATCGGATGTGAAATTGTTCTATCTAAATCCGCTCCAACAAAACTAGCATTGCAACTCGCTCAAGATTTAGGCATTACAGTCGTAGGATTTATTAGAAATAAATCTTGCAATATTTACACACATCCACATCGAATTGATGGTTATCAATCGAATAACTAAAATAACTCCTCGATCGAGGAGTTATTTTAGTTATAAAAATGTAATATATTAAACACTTGAATAGTTAATAAAGTTAATATATAATTTCATTACATAAAGTGAAACTTTAATCAGTGGGGAGCTTTATTGCCCGTTAATGCGGGGTAATTAAAAATAAAACATTATAGCATATATCTTTTCATTCTTTTACAAATTAAAAGAGACTGCTAACAAAACGCATATACAATCTTATACAAGTAATGGATTTATTTGAAATCAACCAAGGAGGTTACAACGATGGAAATTCGCTTATTAACGACAGAGGATGCAGAAATATATTTAAAAGTTTGTATGGAAGGTTTAACGAAGAACCCGGAAGCTTTTAGCTCTTCTTATGAAGATGTTCTTAAACATGAGGATCCTGTAGTTGCTATGGCAAAACGATTAAGCAATCCGGATAAGTATACTCTAGGTGTCTTCAAAGATAACGATTTAATTGGTATCGCTACTTTAGAAACAAAACCATTTATTAAACAAGAACATAAAGCAAAAATCGGTTCCGTTTTTGTTTCCCCAAGAGCTCGTGGCCTTGGAGCAGGACGAGCGCTTATTAAAGCAATTATTGAAAATGCCGATAAATTACATGTAGAACAACTTATGCTCGATGTTGTAGTTGGTAACGATGCTGCAAAAAAATTATATGAATCATTAGGTTTCCAAACTTACGGCGTACAAGAGCGTTCATTAAAACATAACGGTCAATATTGGGACGAGGAACATATGGTTCTGTTCTTAAATAATTAATACTTCAATATAAGTTTTCCAAAAGCACCTTTTTATTAAAAAGGTGCTTTTTTCATTACAACAATGTAATCTTCATGTCACCTTTATCGATCGTACCAAACCTTTCCATTCATTATACTAAAAATATAAAGTGAAACTTTACTTAGTGAGGAAATCCATCCTTAACTGCTCATGAAATGAACGTATAGCATTCAATTGATATGTAGAGGAGAATGTGACATGAAACAAAACAAACGAGCTATGCTTTTAATATTTACTACAGCGATTGTAACTTCTGGGTTAGCAATTTTACCTTGGTTTATTATATAGAACTATTCCCCTAATAATGAAAAAAGCTCATTGCTTCTTACGAAGCAATGAGCTTTTATATATTATAAAATCCCCAAAATTTTATTTACACAACTTATAATAATAACCATAGATACGGCAATGCACATGACAACCGTATTACGATCTTGCTTTTCTTTTTTTGAAATTTCTTCTTTTGGATTCATGTGTATGATCTCCTTTTAAAAAAAGTGTGAGATAGGAAATTTTTCTTATCCGATGCGAGGTGAATACGAAAACCCTCTCTATCTCACATACACAATAGAATGGAATTGTCATTTTATAAATAAAATGACATGACGTTATGTCGCAACATAGGGTATTTTGTGTCGCTACGTTTTCTATTATAAGAAATAGTTGTGCAAAACTAGTGCATTTTTTATGTCAATTACTCTGAGCGAAAAATAACTCTTCCACTCAATCACATAAAAAGAGTTTTTTATTATTTTCATGTAAACTATACAAGTAGAATGAACAGTTTGGGGTGCACAAGATTATGGTAAAAATTTTATTAGTAGACGATGAAGAACGTATGTTACGATTATTAGATCTGTTCTTAAGCCCTCGCGGCTATTTTTGTATGAAAGCTACCTCTGGCCTTGAAGCGCTAAAATTAATAGAACAAAAAGACTTCGATATTATTTTGTTAGATGTCATGATGCCAAATATGGATGGATGGGATACTTGCTATCAAATTCGTCAAATTTCCAACGTTCCAATTATTATGCTAACAGCTCGTAATCAAAATTATGATATGGTGAAAGGTCTTACTATGGGCGCAGATGACTATATTACAAAACCATTTGATGAGCATGTATTAGTTGCACGCATTGAGGCTATATTACGCCGTACAAAGAAAGATGGATTTGTTAGCTTCAATGGTATTGAGTGGGATAAAACGAAACATACTGTCACAGTTTATAATGAGAAAATCTCACTAACACCTATCGAATTTTCGTTACTTGGACTATTTTTACAAAATACAAACCGCGCTTATAGCCGAGATGATTTAATCGAAAAAATTTGGGGTTATGAAACAGACATCGAATATAGAACAATCGATTCACATATTCGCAATATCCGTGATAAATTACGCAAAAAAGGATTTCCAGTTGAAAATTACTTAGAAACTGTTTATAAAGTCGGATATAAATGGAAAAGTGAATAATTACTTCGGTCAGTGGAAATATCATACCACTGACCCTTTATTATGAATAAGGTATGGTGAGAAAATGAGTAAACTTTCACTTAAAATTGGGACATACTTTTTAATATTAGCCTTATGTATTGAAACAATTGCTTTCGTTTCTTTTTACAAAAGTATTTCAACAATGCGGATTGAGGAAGAAACACTTGCTCTTTTAGAAAAAGGTAATCGCTATAGTGACAAAATTACAAAACGCGCAAAGTGGAATACAATTGCTAAAGAAAAGAAACACGTCGAACGCGCTGAATACAATAAAAATCCTAACCGTCCTGTGTACCCAGAGTTCGATATCGCTGATGAGGCTGAACACTTAGTTGAATCAGAAGCAATTGCTAACTCTGATATAGCTATCATTATAACAGACGATAACGGAAAAATTATTTCCACTTCAGAACCAGTAACAAAAGCAATGCAAAAACAACTTACTTGTAAAACAGAACCTATTCCAAAAGGCGGATTGATCGTCGAAAAGAACTGGAAAAAATCAAAATTCATCACAACGGTAAGCCCACTTAACACAGCAGAGTTTCAAGGAAAGTTATATATGTTATTAAAAACATCTTTCTTAGAAAATATGTTACTTAAACTCATGAAGCAATTTCTTATCATTAGTGTTTTGACAATTATTTTAACGACTATTTCTGTCTTTGTTTTTTCTCGTGTTATTACTGAACCGCTTATCAAAATGAAGAGGGCAACAGAAAAAATGTCAAAATTAAATAAGCCAATTCAATTAGGTATTAAACGGAATGATGAACTTGGAAGCTTAGCAAAAACGATTGAAGATTTATCCAGTGAACTGACTTATATGAAAAAAGAAAGAAGCGAATTTCTCGCTAGTGTTGCTCACGAATTATTAACTCCATTAACCTATATGAAAGGTTATGCGAAAGTGGCAAAGAGAGACTCTTTAACGAAAGAAGAGCGTGAAGAATACTTGCAAATTATTGAGGATGAAACAGATAGTGTAACCGATCTCGTCCAAGATTTATTTATGCTGGTGCAATTAGAACAACACCAGTTTGTTATAAAAAAACAAAAAGTGCTTCTTAGGCCATTTTTAGAACGAATGGTTGAAAAAACAAAAACTACATTAACAAATAAACAAATGCAACTCCATGTATATTGCAAAGATGATTTAGAAGTTTGCATAGACGAAAGACGTATGGAACAAGTTATGTTAAATTTATTACACAATGCTTATCAACACTCACTAGAAAACACAACTATTACGATACGCGTACTCATAGAAACAGATTCTTTTACAATAAGTGTAGAAGATGAAGGAGAAGGTATTCCTGAAGAAGATATTCCACATATTTTTGATCGTTTTTATCGTGTTGATAAATCCAGAACGAGAGCTACTGGAGGAAAAGGTATCGGGCTAGCTGTTGCAAAAGAAATTATAGAATTGCATAACGGTTCCATTCTAGTAACAAGCCAATTAGGAGTAGGAACAAACTTTATAATCGAACTACCTTTTGAGTAATATGTGTGTGAAAACACCAGTAGTAGTAAACACTACTGGTGTTATTTTGTTCATAAAATCAGCTCATATAAGCTAAGCTTTTGAAATTATTCTTATTTCAATATAAAATAAAGTGAAACTTTAATCCATGGAAAGGTTCACCCCATGGATTATTAGTTGAACCAATCGGGCATTTATAGGCAGTTATCTCCCACCTAAATTCCGCGCATTCGCCGAATTTTAAAGTTGGAGTCTTACTGCCCGTTAATGCAGGGTAAAGATACATTTGTCAAAGATTTGGAGGGTGATATAATTGGATATCCATGTATTAACAAAAGACGAAGCGGAAATTTACTTAGAACTTCGTGTAGAAGGATTAAAGCAAAACCCTGAAGCTTTCAGCTCTTCTTATGAAGATATTATTAATAAAGAGTGTGCGATTGAATATAAAGCACAAAAATTAGCACAAGATGAAAACTATACGCTAGGTGCATTTAAAGATGGGCAATTAATCGGGGTTGCAACGCTGGAAACGAAACCATATGTAAAACAAGAACATAAAGCTAAAATCGGTTCTGTATATGTGTCTCCAAAAGCACGCGGACTTGGAGCAGGAAAAGCACTTATTAAAGAATGTCTTGAACTTGCTAAATCTTTAGAGGTAGAACAAGTTATGCTTGATGTTGTTGTTGGCAACGATGGCGCAAAAAAACTTTATGAATCATTAGGATTTAAAACATTCGGTGTGCAAGAACGTTCATTAAAATATAACGGACAATATTGGGACGAAGAGCATATGGTCTTATTCTTAGATGAAAATAAATAATAAAAAACATCCTCTCATGTATGAGGATGTTTTTTACTTTCTTGTAACCCATGCCTTATGTAATAATTGAATCGCTTTCGCAATTTCTTCTTCTGATAAAATTGCAAACCCAAGTAAAACTACATTTCCAGGTGCAGTACCGTCTTCATAGTACGTAGAAACAGGATATATTTTAATACTATATTTTGCTGCTTCTTTAATTAGTTCTTCTTCGTGCATTCCATTATGCACTTTTAATAAAATGTGTAATCCCGAATCTTCTCCTATCACTTCAACACAATTAGAGAAATACCTCTCTATTTCAAAAACAAGTCTATCTCTCTTCTTTCGATAGACGACACGCATTTTATGAATATGTTTTTCCCAATAGCCTTCATTTAAAAATCTTCTTATCACTTCTTGGTCCATTCTTGAAACACTTTGTGTATAAAACAAATATTCCTTTTGATACTTTATAATTAAATTCTTCGGTAATACTATATAACTCATCCGTAATGAGGGTAACAAAGCTTTTGATAGCGTCCCCATATAAATAACTTTCCCCTCTGTATCTAACCCTTGTAGCGCTGGAATTGGCTTTCCTGAATAGCGAAATTCACTATCGTAATCATCTTCAATAATATACCTGCCTCCTTCTTTCTTCGCCCATTGTAAAAGTTGCGTCCTTCTCGTAATAGGCATAATCATTCCATATGGGAATTGATGAGAGGGAGTTACAAATACAACATTTGCATCGCTATTTTCTAAATCTGCCATACAAATGCCATCCTTATCTAAAGACAACATTTGAACCTTTTGTTCTCTCTGTTCAAAAACGACCATTTTCCTATGATAACCTGGGTTTTCAACAGCATAATTACTTCCCTTCAACAATTGAAAAAGTAACTTTACTAATATTTGTGTTCCCGCTCCTAATACAATTTGACTAGCAGAACAACGCACACCTCTAGATTCATACAAATAGTTCGCAATTTCCTCTCTTAAGCTCAATTCCCCTTGAGGGTGTCCAAGAAAAAGCAACTCATTATTATGTGGCTGCCATACATCATTTATAAGCTTGCGGTACATAGTGAAAGGAAAAGTATTCGTATCCACCCCTGTTTGAGTGAAATCAAATGTATAGTTCTCCTCCTGAAACGGTATTTCTTCTACTTCCGCTTCGCTTCCTTCTACATCAATCATTTGTTCAATTTCACATACAAAGTAACCTTTTCTCGATGCCGACTCAATATAACCTTCTGCAAGTAATTGCTCGTAAGCCGCTTCTACTGTATTCTTACTCACTTGTAAATAGCCCGCCAGCTTTCTCTTTGCAGGTAATTTTGTAAAAGCTGGAATCGTTCCATCTTTAATCTCTTTTTTTATATACTCATACAATTGCACGTACAATGCCTTTTTACTATTCATATTTAAATTAGGCGTTAATTCTAACATAATATCTGACCCCTTAACAAAACTAAAATCTGATACTTTTTACAGTACCAGAAGTTATATATAATTCCTTTTATCATGTCACACATAAAAAATCAAATACTCGAGAGGAGATGCATGATTATGAACAATAGTAGACGTATTGGACTCATTATGATTATTACAGGAGCTACCTTATGGGGATTATCTGGCCCAATGATTCAGTGGCTATTTCAACATACTAACGTATCATCAATTGATTTTTTAACAATTCGCTTGTTGCTTGCGGGAGTATTTATTTTATCTTTTTTACTTATAAAAAAACAAAACATATTTCAAATTTGGAAACATCCTAGATATTCTATACAACTTATTATTTTCTCTATTCTCGGGATGCTCGGTGCGCAATACGCCTTTATCGAAACGGTTCATATTAGTAATGCGGTCACAGCAACATTATTTCAATTTCTTGGTCCTGTTCTTATTACTATTTATGTTGCATTTGAGCAAAGAAAATTCCCTGTTTCTATGCAACTATTCGCAATTATAGCCGCGCTAACAGGGACATACTTTATTATTACAAACGGTTCGATTGAAAATATTGTTTTATCAAAAGAAGTGATTATTTTTGGCCTATTAACGGCAATTGGATTTGCATTTTATACCCTTCATCCAGCTTCTCTTATTAAAGAATGTGGAACAACTATAGTAATTGGCTGGGGGATGTTAATCGGCGGCATCGCCCTGCTTATTTGCAATCGTTCGTTTGGATGGAGTCAGCTTTCACAAACCTTTACACCAAAAACTTTTTCTATGCTTATCCTTATCATTATAAGCGGCACTCTTTCTTTCCTTCTTTATATCGGTAGTCTGAAATATTTAGCCGCAACAGAAACAAGCATTCTATCTAGCATTGAACCACTTGTAGCTGCCATCGTTTCAATCGTTTGGCTGAATGAATCCTTTGGAGCCTATCAATTATTAGGTGGCGTATGTATCGTTCTTTCAGTTATTTTCTTAACAATGCCTCAAAAAGAGAGAGAACCAACCTTTTCAACTGAGCAAATATAAAAAATGTCAAAAGAGGTCGTACAAAACTTACGACCTCTTTTAACGTTTTAAAGGAATTGTCCTGCTTTCTAGCAAATACAATTACACTAACAATAAAAATTAGGAGTGTGGCACCATGAAAAAAATCGGAACTATGCTACTTTTCTCCTTTCTCATCACTGGATGCGCACAAGCACAGCCTGATTCAGAAGTACCTAAAAAAGAAAGCATCACAACATCATCCACTCAAGTTAACGCACCTTCCTTTTTTCATCTTAGCGTTTTAAAAGATGTGAATTGGGAAGAAGCTCCATCCTTCGTAGATGGAAAAATACCGTTAAAAGGCATTGAAGGAAAAATCGCAATGGCTGATACCTCTATTATCTCAAATGAACAAAATGAAATAATGTGGTACTTTCTAGATCCTGAAATACCAACTGGAAAATTGTCTATCATTGCGCTAAAACAAGGATCTATCACTCCGGCGCCGGTACTCTTTCAAAAAGACACTTCTAAACAAACTTGGACTACTTCAAATATAGTCGATACTACAATAACAGAACTCCCTCTCGTAATGTCATTACCTTCATCTGGATTATGGATATTAAACATATATATAAATGAAAAATATTATGATCAGTTTGTAATTACTGCTGAGTAAAGTGACAAAACTAAAACACTTTCTTACAACAATGTAATTTCTACGTCATGTACTTCGATAGTTGAAGTAGCTCTCTTCTCTTATACTTAAAGTAAGAAATGACACGAGGAGAGATGAGAGATGAAAAAAATGATAGAAATAATCGTAGCAATAACTGAGGTTTTAGTAAATGGTAAACAAGTTGCAATGGAATTAAATGAATAATGAAGAAACATAAATAATTCTACATTTCTTCATTATTTTGATTTCTTATCTCAAAAAAGCAGTGCCTTTTTAGGCACTGCTTTTAGCTATTGATAAATTGGTATTTTCGTAATTTGCGCCACACCTGAATCAATGGCTGCTTTCGCTACTGCTTCCGCAACACTTGGAACAACTCTTTTATCTAATGGATTTGGGATTACATAATTCGCATTACGTTCTTCGTCCGTAATTATGTTAGCGATCCCATATGCTGCCGCTAACTTCATCTCTTCTGTAATATCAGTCGCGCGCACATCTAATGCACCGCGGAATATTCCAGGGAACGCCAATACATTATTTACTTGATTCGCATAATCCGAGCGCCCGGTTCCTACTACAGCTGCTCCAGCCTCTAATGCATTCTCAGGGAAGATTTCTGGAATTGGATTCGCCATTGCAAACACAATTGCTTTCTCATTCATCGTCTGTACAAGTTCTTTCGTTAATACGTTAGGGGCCGATACACCGATAAAGATATCAGCCTGATGAATCGCTTCTTTTAACGTTCCACGCACATGTTCTCGATTTGTCTTTTTTGAAACTTCAATTTGCGCTTCGTTCATCCATGCTTCATCTTCACAAACAATACCTTCTAAGCTAACTAACGTAATGTGCTTTGCACCAGCCTTTAATAATAATTTTCCAATCGCAATTCCTGCCGAACCCGCACCGTTAATAACAATTTTCACATTATCCATTTGTTTGCTAACAACTTTTAATGCATTAATAACAGCCGCTAAGACGACAATAGCTGTTCCATGTTGATCATCATGGAATACAGGAATATTCGTTTCTTCTTTTAATCGTTTTTCAATTTCAAAACAACGCGGTGCTGCAATATCTTCTAAATTGATCCCTGCAAATGTAGGCTCTAAATTTTTCACAAGGGTAACGATTTCATCCACATCCGTCGTCCCTAAACATAATGGGAAAGCATCTACATTCGCAAATTTCTTAAATAATATACTTTTTCCTTCCATAACAGGCATAGCCGCTTTCGGTCCAATGTTTCCTAAACCAAGTACCGCTGTTCCATCTGAGACAACTGCCACCATATTCCCACGTGCTGTATAGTCATACACCGTTTCTTCATCTGCTGCAATTGCTTTGCAAGACTCCGCTACACCTGGTGTATATGTCAGGCTTAAATCATCCGCTGAATTTACTTCTACTTTACTTGTAATCTCAATTTTCCCTACTAATTCTTTATGCAATAACAATGATCTTTCATTAATTTGATTTTCTAACATACTTATAATCTCTCCTTAATTTGACAAGCTAGCTATATGAATATAGCTAGCTTGTTTGATCATGAAAACATTTTTAATAAGATTGTCGCTGTTACAACCATTGCTGCCCCGCCTAAACGAGTTGAAATTTGCGCGAATGGCATTAATTCCATTCGATTTGAAGCTGATAAAATAGCAACATCTCCAGTTCCGCCTAAACCGCTATGACATCCAGTTACAATTGCTGATTCAACTGGATACATTTTCATTACTTTCCCTACAAGAAAACCTGACGCTACCATTGTAAGAACAACCGATGCACACACAACAACATATCCTACTGAAAGAACTGCCGCTACGTCTTTTAACGGGATATATAGCAATCCTAGTCCAACCATTAACGGCCAAGTTAAATTCTTCGAAATAAATTTATATAGATGGAATGCTCCTTGCTCCATTTTTGCCGGCATTAATTTAAAGTATTTCACAAGTGCTGCTGAGAAAATCATAATGATTGCCCCAGGGATACCGATGAACTTAGAAGCAAATCCTCCGAAGATGAAGAACGTACACGCGATTAATAAACCCGCTCCCATTAATGAGAAGTCAATTGGCTTCTCTGTATTTTGTTCTTTTAATAACTCTGCTTGATTGTCTGTTTTTACTAATACACCGTTACCACTAAGCTCCGGTTTCTTCTCACCTAAACGCTTCATATATCCTGCACTCACAATTGCAAACATATTCCCAATAATAGCTGCTGGAATAAGCTGTGATACAAACGTTGCTGATGATTCGTTTAAAATATCACTATAAGCTAGCGATAATGGTAAAATCCCTTCCCCAATACCACCACTCACAATTGGTACGATGATGAAGAAGAATGTTTGCTTCATTTCAAATCCAAATAGTGAACCGACCAATAATCCTACTGCTACAGAAGCTAAGGTCCCTACTACTAAAGGAATAAACATACGAACGAAACCTTGTACTAACACTTTACGGTTCATTCCTAAAATACTTCCGACTACTAAACAAGAAATATATAAATATAAAAAGTTCGATTTTTTCATTAACATAGTCGCAGCTTCCATTGAAGCTGGATTCATCCAGTTAAAAAATACAAGTAATGATGGAATAAATAACGAAAGTATTGCCGGACCGCCGATATTTTTTAAAATTGGAATTCTCATCCCAATGTCTCCTAAGAAAATACCCATAATCATAATAACTGCAAATCCACCAATCATATCTGCTGGCAATTTATTATATACAGATGCCCCATAAATAATAGCAGCCAATACTACATATAACGGTAAAGGTATAACACCGATTTTTACATTCATAATTTTAGAAGCGAAAGATTCTCTTTGCACTTCATTTCCTTCAGGAAATGATACCGCTTCCACATTCTTTTGAATTCCCATATGGCACCCCCTTGTTTTCTTAATAACAATATTAAAACGCTTTCAATAGTAAAAATAGTTTTTGTAAGTTTTGTAATTGATTTTGTAATTAAAAAAAGTATAAGCGACTTATAATAAGTCGCTTATACGTAAAACTCTATTTTCTTTTGATCAACACATCTTAGTTTACTTACAGGTCTTCCCACATGTTGGTACATCATTTCGTTTTCTAACACTCCAATGTCAGTCAAAAACATTACATATTTTCGAATAGAAACTCTTGAAATCCCAACTAATTTTGCCATTTCATCTGTTGTAAACGCTCGTCCATTCAGCGAATCGATTTTCTGCCAAATTAATTGCAACGTTTGCTTCGTTAATCCTTTCGGAAGCTCTTTAGTGACAATAGGCTCTCTTTTTTCTTTTTGCAAAATTAACGAATCTAATTCCGATTGACTAATTTTTTGTTGTTCTTTCATGAAAGTAAGTTTTTCTCGATATATAGTTAATGCCTCTTTAAATCGTTCAAATGTAAATGGCTTAATTAAATAATCTACTACGCCATATTGTAATGCTTTTTTAATACTCCCCATATCATGTACAGCTGAAATCATCATAATATCGATTTCTTTTTCTTGGTTCCGAATATACATTAAAAGCTCAAATCCAGTCTCTTCAGGCATAAAAATATCAAGTAATACTAAATCTACTCGTGATCCCTCTAATACTTCTATCGCCGATTTTACGGAGTTAACTGCTTGAACAAGTTCAAACTCTCCTACTTGCTCTAAATAATGCGTATTTAACATTGCTACCATCGGGTCGTCTTCTACAATTAAAACTTTAATCATATTTGCCTCTCATCCCTACCTTTAGGTATTTCAATTGTTATCTTTGTTCCCTTTCCTACTAATGAATGCATATGAATTTCCCCATTTATTCGCTGTATACTTTCTTTTACAAGATACAAACCATAACCGCGGTTATCTCCCTTTGTGGAATAACCTTTCGTAAATAACACCCCTATTTCTTCTTGTATACCTTTTCCCGTATCTTGTACTGTAATAGTTAATGTATCCCCATATTGTATCTCAAGTTCAACTTGCTTCTTTTCACAATTCGTCACTGCCTCTAATGCATTATCAATTAAATTTCCGACAATCGTAATCAGTTCATGAGTAATACTTTCATCATCTATTTCCGGCATATAAGAATCTTCACTTATAATTAATTTTATATTTTTCTCTCTAGCATAGCTAAGTTTCCCGAGTAAAAAACCAGCAAATACTGGACTTTTTATTCTTTTCATAACTCCACCAATTTCATATTGATGCTCTGACACCATACCGCTTATATACTTCTGTAATTCTTCATACTGCTTCATGTGTGTAAGCCCTAATACGACATGCATTTTATTCATAAATTCATGAGATTGTGCCCGTAACGCTTCCGCATATAGTCTAATACCAGTTAATTCTTCTGCTAATTTTCTAATCTCTGTTTTATCACGAAATGTTGCAATCACGCCAACTATTTCTCCTTTTACATATAAAGGAACACGATTCGTTACAATCGTAATTCCATAAATATTTTGTTCTTCGTTTAATTGTACCTCTCCCGTTTGTAATACTTCTTTTATACGCGAATTAGGCATATACAACTCAACATCTTTACCGATAAAATCTTCTTCAAGTCCACTTTTCTTAAACAATCGCTTTGCCTCATTATTTATTAAAGTTACATTGGCCTCTTTATCTACAGCAATAATACCTTCCTTTACAGATTGTAGCATCGTATTTCTTTCTTCAAGAATTTTCGCTATCCTGTGGGGTTCAAGACCGAATAAACTTTTCTTTATATGTCTAGCTAGCAATATTGCTCCTATAATTCCGACTAGTACCCCAACTCCAACACCAATATAAATGATATGTCTACTTTCCTTAACTCTCTCTTTTACATTATCTGCTGAAATACCAACGGCCACCGCTCCAAGTTGTTCACCTGTTTCAGAAAATACAGGTACAAACACTCGCATTGAAATACCTAAAGTTCCTTCTGCCAGCGATACATGTTCCTTTCCTTTCAATACAGGTCCTTCATCTCCCCCAATAAAATGATGACCTATTTTTTGAGGATTTGGATGTGATTTTCTTATTCCATTCATGTCCATAACTACAATAAATTGAACACCTGTGTTTTTTAATATTCTATTTGCATACGTTTGGATTGCAGAAGTATCTGCTTTCCTAATTAAACCATCGATTACAATTGACTCATTCGCCACAATGTGTGCAATTGTTTTTGCTTTCTCTGCTTGGCTGTCCTCCGTTGCCCGTTCTACATTATGACTAATTAATATATCTGTCACAAGTAAAGAAAAAATTACAACCGTACAAACTAACAATGTAATCGTTTTCCATAAATTCCATAGCCTTTTTCTTTTTTTCATCCCGTTAATGACTCCCCTAATTGCTGAATAGAAAAATAAGTAAGGTGATATTATTTTCACCTTACTTATCTGCTGTTATTATACTTTAAATTTACTAGTCATCGCTTGTAGTTCTTCGGCCATCTCAGCTAAGTTTTGCGAAGCTGAACTAATTTCTTCCATTGAATTTACTTGTTCTTCTGTTGAAGCAGCAACACTTTGCATACTAGCTGTATTTTCTTCTGCAGCCGCTGCAATTTCATCAATAGCATTTGTCACTTCATTTGCATCTCCAGCAATTCTCTGCGTTGTTTCTACCATTTGATTAACTTGAGAAACAATATGTGTAGTAGAACTTAAAATTTCCGTAAAACTTACTTTCGTTTTTGTTACAACATCAAGACCTTGTTGAACTTCCCCATTCACATTATCCATCGCCTTAACAGTATGTTCAATATCAGCCTTAATTTCTGCAATTAAATTTGCAATCTCTCCAGATGATTCTCCTGATTGCTCCGCTAATTTTCTAACCTCATCTGCTACAATAGCAAACCCTCGGCCCTGTTCACCCGCTCTTGCTGCTTCAATAGCCGCATTTAAAGCTAATAAGTTCGTTTGAGTAGCGATGTTTTGAATTGCTTCAGAAATAGCTCCTACCTGCTTTGATTTCTCATCAAGAAGTTTAATAATAGCATCCGACTCGGATACCGACCTAGAAATAGACTGCATTTGTGTTGCAGTTTGTTCAACCAAGTCTTCACCCTCTTTAGCTCGCTCTCTCGCATGTAATGAGGAAATAGAAATTGATTCCGCGCTTCCAGTCACATCTTGAATTGCTGTATTTACTTGTTGTAATGTAGCCGCACCTTCTTCAACACCTTGACTTTGTGATTCAGCCCCACCTGATACTTGTTCCATTGCAATTGTAATTTGATCTGTCGCATCATTTGCTTGCTGTACGCTCGCTGTTAACTCTTCAGCCGATGCCGCCACATGCTCTGCTGAAAAACTAATTTGAGTAATAATATCTTGTAAAGAGGCAGACATTTCATTAAATGAATTCCCTAATTTTCCTATATCATCATTTGAATGAATTGTAATTTTCTCTGTCAAATCCCCCTTACTAATTTTATATGCCGAGTCAGCTATTTTTCTTAATGGTCTTGTAATAGACTTTGTGATGAAATAAATTAATACACTACCAAATACAATAGCGATAGCAATGACAATAAAAGTCTTATAAAAAACTGGATTCGCAGCTTGGGTAATTTCTTCATCAAACATGACTCCAACTACTTTCCAGCCCGTTTTCTCATTTGTTGCAAAGATTAAATTCTTTTTATCATCTTGTTCTGTATAAGAAACATTTCCTTGTTTTTCTTCATAGATTGGTTTAACCCAAGGATCAGTAACTTTTGCACCTGGTTTTCTAGATGGATGACTAACAATTTGCTTATTTTGATCTAAAATAACTGCATAACCTTTTTCCCCAATGTTAATCATTTTGGAGATTTTTAAAATGTTATCTAAATTTAAGTTAATTCCTATAACACCTTTACCATCTTTTACTTCTTTAGCAATTGTCACTACCATATTTTTTGTAGATGCTGATTGATATGGTGCAGTAACAATTACTTTCCCTTTATTTTCATGTACTTCTTTATACCACTCTCTCTCTGTTGGATTATACCCATCAGACATTTGGATAAATGGTTCTCTTATAAACTTTCCCGTCTGCGTTCCAATATAAATACCTTCTACTTCTGGATGAAGTTTTATATATTGCGCTAATTTCGTTCTTACTATTTCTTCTTGTCCGTTTGGATATGTATCCTCTGTTAAAATGTCTGCAAAATATGCTGCATCAACAAATTTCTCTTCTATATTTTGAGAAATAACAGTATTTAAAATCGAAATATTTTCCTTTGCTTTACCTGTAATTTGTTGTTCAAAATTTGTTTTGGCAGTTTGATATGAAACACCACCGATAATAAGTCCTGGTATAGTTAAAATAAGAAAAAATGAAATGATTAATTTTTTCTTGATACTCATACATTTAACCCAGTTAAATATTTTTTGCATAATAAGCCTCCTTTATGTAATGTGGATACTTGTGTAATTTTATACAAGTGACATATATAAAACAATATATAATGATAACATGTAATATTTTTGTCAATTATGCATTTTTACATATTCACTACTTCTAAATATTTAATTATAAAAAATAAAAGAACTTCAGCTCATATAATAAGCTAAAGTTCTCTTATTTCTTAACAAAAAAACACCTCTTACAATTCCTTACATCTCTTTCCTTACTAATTCATTTGGAGCTTTTCACATAACTAATCGCCTGACTCCCCATTTGTATCCATGCCTTTTCAAAGCTTTCTCTCGGTACTTTTACATCTAAACTATCACTGAGAGGATCTCGAATATATACAAATTCCTTATCATATCCAATCAGTACAACGCAATGTTCATTATACGTAATAGAAACATCTCCACTATTTGTCTCCCATGTAGTGAATTCATCCTCATCTAGTGGCGCAAATGTTGCATTTGTAATCATGACTACCGGTTGTCCTGCCTTTACACTCTTATACATTTCTTCTATACTCTTCCCCGTTAAATCTACAGCTTTATTAGGTAAATACTTTTTCGCTAATTGAAAAAGTGGCCCATGATATACACCATATCCGGATTCAGAAAAGGTATAAATATTTCCTACAAATCCTTCATTCGGATCCCCACGTACACCATCGTTCATAAAATCAACCTTCTTTATTTCATTTGCTAATTTCATCTTATCCACTGTAATATCTGCGTATTGTAACATCATCGCTAAGCTCGTTACTTCACACCCTCTATCTAACTCTGGTAATTGCTGAATTAATGGTACATTTGATAAGATAACCTTCTCATCATTATTACTAAACCCCGTTCGTTTTTCACTTTGTATATTGAAGAATGTTAATTTTGTAATTCCATTTGTATATACACTCCATACTGCTATACCGAGTAAAGCCATACATATATACCACTTCCATTTCCTTATCACTCTCACGCCCTTTTTAGTTCGTTAAATAAGAATAAAATGCGTCCGCATCCGTTCGAATCACTGGTACAAAATTTAGCTCTTTTCCTTTTTCAGGCTGATCTTTTTTTATTTTTTCTGCTAATTCCTGAACATTCATATTCGTTTTATCCATATTAAGCTCATCTGCCATTTGTAACACTTTTTGTTCATTAATTTCGCTTAATACTTGATATATATCTTTACCATATAAATCAATATGATATTTTTTTGCTTCTGCCTGCACTTTTTGTTCGTACACTTCTTGTGCTAACTCTTCTATCTCTTTTCCTTTTTGTGAAATACCTAACTTCCCTGCTTCCTCTCTTACTTTCGTTCCATAGATTTCTTCCGCAATGTCCTCTATTTCTTTTCCATTTGTCGAAATACCTAATTTATCCGCTTCAACGCTAATTTTAATCGTATTAATTTGAGTAATCAAATTTACAATTGATGTATTTTCTATTGATATGCCTAACTTTAACGCTTCTTGCCTCACTTTTGTTTCATAGATTTCTTCTGAAAGAGTTCCAACATCTTTTCCTTCAATCGAAATTCCTAACTGTTCAGCTTCTCTTCCTACTTCCGTCTCATGAATTTCTTTTTCTAGCGTAATCTGTTCTTTCCCTTCCGTTTCAATACCTAGATTCTCCGCCTTCTCTTCTGTATGCACCGCATGTATCTTTCCGTTATTTAATTGTTCTTTACTACGCTGCGTGTAATCTGTCTTTCCTTTTGATGTTTCAGAAGGAGAGGCACCCCCTAATATACTTAAACTCATTACTCCAATAGTGAATACCGTCATCATTTTCTTTTTCAAAATTAATTCCTCCCTCTTACACTTTCTTTTCCATCATTCCCTATACATAATCAAAATAACATTATGATTGATATAATCTGTTCAAATATCTTTTTATAATCACTTCTTCATGTGACGAACTTTCTGTATATAATACATGTTACAAATTGTTTCTTAACTTTCCCTTAAAAAAAGACGACCTTGTAAAAACAAGATCGTCTTCTCACTTATATTCTTTGATTTTTAGGGAAAATCACGTCAAAACAAGTACTCTCTCCCCATTTGCTCTCTACTGATATTTTCCCATAATGCTTTTCTACAATCCAATTCGCGATTGAAAGGCCTAATCCCGCTCCTTCTGACGCACTCCTCGCTTTATCTCCTTGATAAAAACGGTCAAATAGTTTTGGGATGTCCTCATCTTTCACTCCTATCCCATCATCTTTCACTCGTATAAGAATCGAACTGTTCGTTTGTGTACACTCGATTTGAATATGCCCACCTTTATTCGTATACTTCATCGCATTATCTAATAATATGACCATCATTTGATGAATTCTCTCTCTATCACCCATAAATGATATGTCATGTTCTACTTTCAATATCATCTCTTTTTCTTGATAGGAAGCAATTTCCTTATATGGATCTACTATTTCTTCTAACAATTTATCCATTTCAAATGTTTTCTTATCCATCTCAATTTGATTAGAATCTGAACGTGCTAACAACAATAAATTACTAACGAGCTTCGACAATCGTCTACATTCCTTTGAAATCGTAGAAATGTCCATCGCTTTCTCTTCTATTGTCGCAGATGGTGACTGAAATAATATATCTGTTTTAGATTGAATAACCGCAAGTGGTGTCCTTAATTCATGCGATGCATCCGACACAAATTGCTGCTGTTTTTCCCATGAATTTTGAATGGGTACGAGTGCCCTGCCAGCTAAGAAAAAGCCGATACCTATCGCACATAGGCTTCCTATGCTACAACCTATAACGAGAATTAAAAATAAAGTGTTTAGCATCTCTTCTTCAGCCGTTGTATCACGTACAATTTGAACTATTTTTCCATCTTCTTGAAGCGCAAATGTTCTAAAATATCGTCCTTGCACTTCAATATCTTGTAAATCTCCTAACTTTTTTGGAGAAAACTTTTCCAAATTCTCTTCAAAAATAGATCGGAATTTATGGTTATTCCCCTCTATCTCCACTATTTTCCCATTCCAAGTTATTTTAGTTACACGCGGATCTCCAATTTTAATATTCTCCATACTTTTTCTTGGTGGTATTTTAACATCTGAATTTTTTCCATACTGAGTCGCCATTTTTATAGATTGATCCATTTCATTATAAATACGCTTATATGTGTACGAATAAATAATACTACCTAATACGCCTATTAATATGATAAATACTAATGAATTCAATATAGTCAATCGAATGCGTGTCTTCTGAAACATACTTCCCTTTTTCATTGTTCTTTTAATATATATCCAATACCTCGAACGGTTTGAATATCTTTCTGATAACCGAATGGCTCTAGTTTTTTACGTAAATGATGCACATACACTTCTACAATCGCTACTGTCGTATCTGAATCAAATCCCCAAACACGATCAAAAATTTGTTCACGCATTAAAATCTTCCCGCTATTTTGAACGAGATACTCTAGTAGCTCATATTGTTTCAACGTCAGCTTAATACCTTGTCCATCCACTTGAACGTCTTTATCTTTTCCGAACAATTCAATCCCTTTATAGCGAATGGTTTGCTGTGTCGTTAAACTACCACTTCTGCGTAGTAAAGCGCGAATTCTCGCTTTTAATTCAGGGGCCTGAAACGGCTTAACGATATAGTCATCTCCACCAAAATCCAACCCTTTCACTCGATCTTCTAAAGAATCTCTCGCTGTCAAAAAGAGGACTGGCGTTTCAATCTTTTCATCACGTATTTTTTGAATCACTTCAAAACCATCCATTTCTGGCATCATCACATCAAGCAAAATAGCATCATATATATTTTGTAACGCTAAAAATAATCCATCTTCTCCATTCAATGCTGTATCTACTTCAAATTCATCACGCAAAATTTGTACGATAGACTCTAATAACGAAGCATTATCTTCTACTACAAGCAAGCGCATATTCTCACCTTCCACTATATCGTTCGATTCTATTTATGATTACATTTTTGACTATTTCCTTCTAACGTTTTTCTCGATATAAAATTTGAAAGATTTATTATAAAAGCTCTTCCTTAAATTTTGCTTAATAAAAAATTGAAAGAAATAAGATTCTCCTTATCTCTTTCAACTTTTTACTACGTACACCTTTTTACTCGGCAATTCTAAACAATTTAGCTGGCCACCATATACAGCACCACCATCAATTCCTATAATACCGTTATTCCCAAAATACACATTACAATTATCATTTCCATGAAGCGTTTTTGTTTCCGTATGACCAAATACAACAACCTTTTCGCCACTATATCCATTATGAAACTCATTACGGATCCACATTAACGTATATGGTTCAGATTCAGAAACTCGTTTCAATGGCTCAACACCAGCATGTACAAATATATACTCTTCTGTTTCAATGTAATGATCTAATTCTTGAATAAACTTTACATGTTCTTTTAAAGCATGCGATTGTAAAATCGGTTTTTGGAAGTCCTCCTCATTAACTGCAATATCTTCTTCTACAAATCCATAGCTGTATAAAGTCTTATCTCCACCATTCCTTTTTACCCAATGGTTCCATGAGCGTTCCTCATCAGTCGTTAACGCTTTAATCATCATATCTTCATGATTGCCCTTTAGAACGAGGGCTCCTTCTTCTTTTAACTCTTTTACCTTTTCAATTACTGCACGCGCATTGGGACCACGATCCACATAATCTCCCAGTAAAATTAATTGATCCTGTTTTGTATCATATTGAGCTTCTTCCAATAACTGTTCGAACTTTTCTATTTCTCCATGAATATCACTAATAACAAGAATTCTTTTCATATTATCCCCCCTCTTTCTAATTATAGTTCAAAACGACAGAAAGTTCCGAATCATGATTTCAAATCACATTTATTACAAAATAGACTATTATCCTTACAACAATGTAAGTCTCTTGTCATTCAATTCGATAGTTGCAATTGCTATATTTCCTTATACTAAAAGTAAGAAATGAAACAAAAAACAAGGAGAGATGAGAAATGAAAAAAGTGATGGAAATTGTAGTAGCAGTGGCAGAGGTTTTCGTAAATGACAAACAAGTTGCAATGGAGTTAAACAAATAATGAAAAGAGCAAGATTCATTCTAGACCCTTTACTCATATAAAAGAGATAAGACTTCTTCATTTTTTTGATCCCTTATCTCCTTGTAAAAAACCGTATCCTTTTTCAGGATACGGTTTTCTTTACAAACAAAAATCCCATTTACATACACATTACTGAATCCATCATACTAAATGACTTCTTCATTCTGTCTATCTAAATGAGATTATTTCGTACTTTTTATTTCTTTGTCTTATTATTCCACCGGTTGTAGTTGTGGCTGTACTAATTCATTCGCTCCAGCTACCCTCAACATATTTGCAATATCTTTAAAGCCTCTTTTTTCAGCATATTGTAACGGCGTAATATTTTCCTTATTGGCCATATTTACATCTGCCCCGTGGTCAATAAGCATTTGAATTACTTTCTTATGATTTTCACTACCATTTCCTAATACAATTGCTTCTACTAAAGCTGTTCCACCACGAGCATTTTTATAATTCACATCAATATCTGTATGCTCTAATAATTCTTTTACGACCTCTACATGGCCACGTTCAGATGCTGAAATGAGTGCTGTTCCACCTGACTTAGTCGTTTCTTTCGTATTAACTCCTGCATTAATTAATACTTTTACAATATCCGTATATCCTTCTCTACTTGCATAAAGAAATGGATTACTTTGTTTCTCATCTTTAATTTCAATATTAGCACCTGCACCAATTAATGCTTTAACTGTTTCTACATGATTTTGATACGTTGCTGCAAGGACAGGCGTTTCTCCGTTGTCACCTTCTACGTTTATATTCGCTCCATCTTGAATCAACTTCATAGCTGTCTCTGTGTCTCCAAGAGTTGCTGAAAGTAACAACTGTTTGTCCATTAAATTTATACTTTTTTCTTCTTTAGATTCTTCCTGTTCTTTATGCTTTTCTTTTTTCTTTTCGTTTTTCACATGAACCGGTTTCGATTCTGGTTCTTCTTGCTTATCACAAGCCACTACCGTCATTAAAAGTCCTAATAACATACATAATAAAATTTTTTGTTTTCTCACAACTACAGCTCCTATGAAAGATAATGTTTTCTTAACCATTCCTCCATCACATACAATAACTCTTCTTGAGTACATTTATCCATAAGCCCTTTATATTCCTTCTTTAATCGGATTATCTTAAACTTATACTATGTTTCTCAACCTATTGGAATGATACGCCTGATGGCCTCATCATTAACATTATGAAGCAATTAGTTTAGCACGTTTTTACCGCATTTGTATACATTTCTAAAAAGTACATAAAGTGAAACTTTAATCAGTGGGAGGGTTCACCCCACTGATTATTAGTTGAACCACTCGAGCATTTACGGGCTATTGATCTCCCACCTAACTTCTTTGCTCCTGCCTAATTTTGAGGTGGGAGTTTTACTGCCCACAAATAGCGGGATAAATGATTGCTTTAGGTTACTATATTCCATTGTAACCGTTCTTCTAAAAATTTTACACCTTTTCTATATTTGCACCTGAGTAATACTAAAAAAAGACAACCCTACAGTTGTCTTTTTCTAGTATTAATGATGCCCACCATGATTCCCTGTTTTTGGTTTCCCTATCATTTCTTTATTCATTTCCCATTTATGCTCTGCTAGCTCTTTATACGAAAGAACTTTCCCCTTATAGTTAGATACAAAACTCTCTGCACCTTTTTTATTTTTAAATGAAATGACATTATAAGCCATTGGTGTCGTTATTGTTTTATCATATACGTAAGTAGCGTCTTCTAACGAAACCCAATCTTTCGAATCATAATCTCGAACAAATTTTTCTTTCGTCTTTTCGCCTGGATTAATCTCCATCCATTTATACATACAACCAATATCATCAAACTTTAACGCTTTTCCATTTTCTAAAATGATTTCTGTTGCAAATTGATTATCCATTACCCCAATTTGGCAAATATCACACTTATCATGTTTCTCATCAACTGCTACCGCTTCTGCTTGTTTCTTACCACATCCTACTATTGTAAATACAAAGAATAAGCATATAGCAAGCATCACATACTTTGTTCTCATTTTATTTCCTCCCTATACGTATCTTCCACAAGGAGAATATCAAAAACTTGTGTGAGATTTGTGAAAAAACAATGTTATTTTTGTAATACATGGAAAAAAGATGTGTAGTCATATCTACACATCTCTCATCATTCACAACCTGTAATTAATAAATCGTCTTCTAACTTAACTAATAATGTCTCTATATGAATTAGTTGCCCAACAACTACATTTACTAATCTTATATTTCCACTGATACCGACCGCAACTTTTTCAAGTTCACCGTTATTTTTTCGGATCATCATTAATTTTTCCCACTCATATACGTAAGAAGATTCATTAACAAAAATCTCTTCTACTTTTCCTTCATAAGAACTATAAATCTCTTCCATTCTCGTTTTCATATAAAATCTACTCCCTATTTCACACTTCAATATTTTCATCTTATTCTACCATTCTTACAGAGAGCAGCTTACCTTTTTAAAAATTCAAATTAACTACCGTGAACAAAATGAACAAAATAAAAATTATGCTTCTAATGATGTTATTTTTCAAATTATTTACCATTTGAATAGATGCCACTATGATAAACAAAAAAACTATTTTCTGAATTTTTATTTTATTTTGAAAGCGTAATCATTTTTTGGAGGGGGAAATCATATGTTAGCTCTACTTGGATTTACGATGGTATTTGTCTTTATGTTTTTAATTATGACGAAACGTATGTCTGCACTAGTAGCATTAATATTAGTTCCAATTACTTTCGCATTAATTGGGGGGTTTTATGCAAATATGGGACCTATGATGTTAGAAGGAATTCAAAAACTAGCACCTACTGGTATTATGCTTATGTTTGCTATTTTATATTTTGGAATTATGATTGATAGCGGTTTATTCGACCCTGTCATTAGTAGAATTTTAAAATTTGTAAAAGGAGATCCTTTAAAAATTGTTGTTGGTACAGCAATTCTTACTATTATCGTTTCATTAGATGGGGATGGAACGACAACTTATATGATTACTGTTTCTGCAATGTACCCACTATATAAACGCCTTGGAATGAATCCACTTATATTAGCTGGGGTTGTTATGTTGGGGGCTGGTGTAACAAATCTTACGCCTTGGGGTGGACCGACAGCTCGGGTTATGAGTGCACTTGGACTAGACGCATCAGAGCTCTTCACACCACTTATACCAGGAATGATTGCTGGTGCACTTTGGGTAGTTTTCGTTGCTTACTATCTTGGAAAAAAAGAAAGAAAACGTTTAGGAATTATGGATGTACAATATTTAAAACAAATGCAAACGATGGATGAGCAAGCTGCAACAGTCGAAGCTGCCACTCACAAACGTCCTAACCTTCTATGGATTAACTTTTTATTAACTGCTACCTTACTTGTCTGTCTCATACTAGAAGTTATGCCGTTACCTGTCTTATTTACAATCGCTTTCGCTATTGCTGTTATGCTTAACTATCCGAACTTAGAACAGCAGAAAGAACGTATTGCTTCTCACGCAGGAAACGTATTAGCGGTTGTTTCTCTCGTATTTGCCGCTGGAATTTTCACTGGGATTTTATCTGGAACAAAAATGGTAGATGCGATGGCTAAAGGTGTAGTAGCCCTTATACCAGATGCACTTGGACCACAATTACCAATTATTACAGCGCTTCTTAGTATGCCGTTCACATTCTTCATGTCCAATGATGCGTTTTACTTCGGTGTACTACCTATTTTAACAAAAGCTGCTGCTACCTATGGAATTAGTGCGGCTGAAATGGGACGTGCTTCCTTACTCGGGCAACCTGTTCACTTATTAAGTCCTCTTGTCGCATCCACTTATTTATTAGTCGGAATGGCTAAAGTTGATTTTGGTGAACATCAACGCTTCACTTTATTGTGGGCAGTTGGAACGACAATGGTAATGTTGATTACTGGAATTTTAATTGGGATTATTCCAATATAAGATAAAAAAACAGTAGAGGACATATATCCTCTACTGTTTCTTTATGAAGAAACGAGAAAATACCTTCTTTCTGGTCTCCCGACACTTCCATATGTAAGCTCCGCATGAACTTTCTTTCCTGATATTAAATATTCTAAATAACGCCTCGCTGTTGACCGGCTTACTCCTACCATTGTACTTAACATTTCTGCTGTAATTCCTTCTTCATTCACTGTTAACATATGCTTTTTTATTTTTGCTAAAGTTAAAGGATCTATCCCTTTCGGCGCATATTCTATTTCATTTCCCTTTACACCTCTTTGGGACCATAGATGTTCTATTTGTTCTATAGATAATTGATTATTTTTCTTTAACTGCACAATCTTTTTTTGATAACTTTCCAAACTTGCCTTAAATCGATCAAACATAAGCGGTTTTACGATATAATCTGTTACTCCACCTCGTAAAGCATGCCTCACTACATCTGTTTCCGATGCAGCTGTAATCATAATAATATCTGTATCATGTAAATTATTCCTAATATATGTGACAAGTTCCGTTCCTTGCATATCAGGTAAGTATACGTCTAATAAAACGAGCTGTGGCTTCACAAGATCTAGCCATTCTTTCGCTTGTTCTCCATTCGTTGCTGTTCCAATTACTTTAAATCCCTCAATCTTTTCAGTAAAACGACGATGAATGTCTGCAATTCGAATATCATCTTCTACAATCAATACTTCAATCTCCTCACCCATTACAATTCGCCTCTCTCTTTTGGTAATGCAATAATAAATAATGCACCACCTAAATCCCCTTTTTCGATTGCGATACTTCCATTTAAATCTTCTACTAACTCTTTCACTTTTGCTAATCCATATCCTCTCTTCCCGCCTTCTTTCGTCGAGAAGCCTTTGTAGAATATGCTAGTAATGACTTCATCATGAATCCCTTGGCCCGAATCCTCCACTTCAATTACGATTTCTTCTCCGATATCAGTTACAAACATCCTTACCTTCTTATCATTCTCTTCATTTCTTTCAATCGCTTCAAATGCATTCGTAATTAAATTTCCTAAAATGGAAACGACATAATTACTCTCAATGTGCGGGCTTAATTTGTCTAAACTACTTTCTCGATCTAGCACAAAATCAATCTTCAGCTCTCTTGCTCTATTATAGAATCCAATTAAAATTCCACCTAACCATGGATTTTGAATTCGCTTCATAATAAATTGAACAAAATCTTGATATACCGCTGTTTCCTTATGAATAAGCTCTAAAGCATCCTCATATGATTCTAGCTGAATAAGACCTGAAAGCGTATACAACAAATTGTTATATTCATGCGTTTGCGCTCGTAATGCCTCTGTATATTGCTTCGTCTGAGATAATTCTGCTGTTAACTGATCCATTTCAGATTTCAAACGTAAGCTCGATACAACACCCGTTACTTTATTCTTTACTTTAATAGGTAGACGATTCGCAATCACAGCCTGCCCATTTATATTTAATTGACGATCAAACTGTTCTTCACCAGTTTGAAGTACATCTAGTATCGTTGAATTAGGAATTACATTTAAAATGAATTCTCCAATAATATTGCGTTGTTCATCTAGCGAAAGAATATCATAAGCTGCTTGATTGACTAAACTAATCATGCCCTTTTGATCAATGACAATAATCCCTTCACGTACAGATTGAATCACTGTACTATGCTCTTCATATAAAGATGAAATTTCTTCTGGCTCCATCCCAAACATCATTCTTTTTATACTTCCTGCTAAATACATAGAACCAATTATCCCAATTAAAAGACCTATTATTGTAATCCAAAATACACGCTTTCCATACACTTCTACCGCTCCATGAATATCATCAATTGAAAATCCAACAGACACCACGCCAATAATTTCATTTTCCTGATTACGAATTGGAACTTTGCCGCGTAATGAAGGGCCTAATGATCCAGTTGCTTTCGAAACGTAAGATTTCCCTTCTAATAGAACTCCTTTGTTATCTCCACCAACCATTACTTCTCCTATTTTATCTTTCTTAGGATGTGCATAACGAATCCCTTCTTTATTTCCAACTACAATGAAGTCAGCCTCTGTATCCATTCGAATTTTTTCTGCAATCGGTTGAATGATAGAAGCTGGGTTTTCTTTTTGAAAAGCTTCCTTTATCTCAGGTATAGCAGCAACAGTTTTCGCAACATGTAAAGCTCGTTTCCCAATTTGCTCTTCTACTGTTTCAGACAATATGTAATAGAATAAATAACTCGTTAACAGAAGTACAACAAGAATAAGTGTACTAATAGTTAATGTGACTCTCGGCTGTAGTTTTAATTTTTTTAATTTCAAAACCATTCCCCTAACATAAATAAAGATGGAATTTAAAGAAAATACAGTTTTTTTACTCAATCATAACACGGTTACTGTATATTTCTTAATTTTTATCTTCATAAAAAAAGAAACGAAGTACAATTACTACTTCGTTTCTTAACATTTGTGATTACACTTTAAATTTCCCAATCATTTCTTGCAATTCTTCTGCCATTTGCGATAAATGAACTGATGCTGCATTGATTTCATCTACTGAAGCTAATTGTTCTTCTGAAGAACCAGCAATATTTTGAACGCTTGCTGCATTTTCTTCAATCGTAGCTGCAATTTCATTAATAGATGCACTAACTTGTTTTGCATCTACCGTCATTTGTTTCGCTACTTCTACCATACTATCAATTTGTAGAACTGTATCGTCTGTAGACTTCAATATTTCAGCAAAGCTTTGCTTCGTTTCATTTGCAACTACAAGTCCTGATTGTACTTCTGTCCCAACTTGCTTCATAGAGCTTACTGTTTCTTTTATGTCAAATTGTATCTCTTTTACTAGTTTTCCAATTTCCGTAGAAGACTGTCCTGATTGTTCAGCTAGCTTTCGCACTTCATCTGCTACAATTGCAAATCCTCTTCCTTGCTCTCCAGCTCTCGCAGCCTCAATTGCAGCATTTAATGCTAATAAATTTGTCTGCTCTGCAATATGTTGAATCACCTCAAGGATTGCTCCAATTTGTTTCGACTTATCATCTAACAAAACAATAACTTTATCTGATTGTGAAACCGACTCATGGATTAATTGCATTTGATTCACAGTTTGTTCAACTAACTTTCCACCATCTTCAGCCTTTTTCTTCGTATACATAGATGCTGTGGATACTAATGAAGAACTATCTGCAACACGCTGAATTCCTTCTGTAACTTCTTCTAATAATGTTGCGCCTTCTTCAACTTCTTTCGTTTGTATTTCCGATCCACTCGACACTTGCTCTATTGCCTGTGTAATTTGTTCCGTCGCTTCACTTGTCTGCTTCATGCTAGCTGTTAATTCTTCTGAAGATGCTGCTACATGACCTGCTGAAGTATTTATATTAGAAATGACATGATGTAATGATGCCGCCATCTCGTTAAAGCTTTCTCCTAGCTGCCCAATTTCATCTTTAGAATGAACTGTAATTGTTTCTGTTAAATCACCTTCACTAATCTTTTTCGATGATATAACAAGTTGTTTTAACGGACTAATAATAGAAGCAATTATGAAGTAAATTAAAATCCCGCCAATTATTAATGAAATACCAATAACAGTTAGCGTTTTATAGAAAATAGGGTTAGCTGCTTCGATAATTTCTTTGGAAGGCATAATCCCTGCTATTTTCCATCCAGTCTGCTTATTTGTTATAAAGGTAACATTGCGATCATCACTATCAAGTTTGAATTTAAAATCACCTGTTTCCTGTTTGTACAATTCCTTCTCAAGTTTTTCTTCTATTTTGTCACCTGGCTTCATCGTCGGATGCGCTATTACATTTTTAGATTGGTCGAAGATTGCTACATATCCTTTTTTACCGATATTGACCATTTTTGAAGTATTTACAATATCATTAATAATTAAATCAATACCGAGAACACCACTTTTATCCTCATTTTGTTTTGCTATCGTAATAACAATATTCCCTGTTGTAGTTGATTTATATGGGGCTGTGATAACCACTTCTCCGCTTTTTTTCGCTGCTTCTTTATACCAATCTCTTTCGGTAGGATTATACCCATCTGGCATTTGAATAGACGGTGATTGAATAAATTGTCCAGTACTAGATCCCGTATAAATCGCTTCTATTTCTGGATGTAATTTATTATATTCTTCTAATTTATTTTGCACATTTTGAAGCTGATCCGTTCCATAACTTACTCCATTAAATAACTTTGTAAAATATACTGCGTCTACCTTTTTACCGTCTATCTCTTTGTTAATAACATTATTTAAAATCTTTACGTTATCTTCCGCTGATTGTAAAATTGTTTCATTAAAGTTTGTCTTCGCTTGTTGATAAGACGTCCAACCAATTACAATACTTGGAAGAATTAAAACAATAACAAATGATATAAGTAACTTTGCTTTTAAACTACTTCTCCTTAATTTCCCTTGAAGCATATTTCTACCCCTCCATACCGTTTTAAATGTAATTATCTTACATTTAATTTCTTTATATAAATTATACGATTAAGATGTATCAACTCTTTGTCTCTTTTTCTATTAAAGAATTAATACATACCCTTTTCATTCTATATAAATTAAATAATTAAAACAATATATAAAAATGTATATTATTCTAAATATTATAATTCAGAGAAGAACCTCTAGTATCTCACTTACTAGAGGTTCTTCCCACTTTACTATTCTTTACCTTTTTCTACTTCTTTTTTCTCATCTTCTACTACAGATACAACAGGTTTATCATTTGATAATTGTTGTACCGCTCCCTTTCCTGCAAATCCTTCTAATAACTCTTTTAGGTCAATGCCAGAAGAAGCTTTTAATGTTTCTTGCATCGTCGCCATTAAATCAGTCGCATAACCCGCAACTTTTCCAGCGCCGCTATTTTTACCACCGCCGCCTGTATCAACAACTGTAATTTTATCAATGTTGCTAAGTGGGCTTGCAATTTCTTTCGCATAACTTGGAAGCATTTTAAGTACCATATCCATAATTGCCGCTTGGCCATATAATTCAAATGCCTCTGCAATTTTTTGTTTCGCTTCTGCTTCCGCTAAACCTTTTAATCTGATAACATCGGCTTCTGCTGTACCTTGTGCTTTTTGTACTTCCGCTTTCGCTTGACCTTGCGCTTTCTCAATTTCCGCCTTCGCTAAACCTTCTACACGTACTTCTTCTGCACGTGCTCTCGCTTCTGCTTCAATCTTATATTGATCCGCATCTGCCTTTTTAATTTGTTTTACTTTTTCAGCTTCAGCTGATTGCTCAACAGCATAACGATCTGCATCTGCCTTTTTCTTTACTTCTGCATCGTATTGCTTTTCACGACGCGCAATCTCTTTTTCTTCTAACTCAATTTGCTTTTCACGCTCAATGATTTTAACGCGCATTTGCTCTTCTGTTACACCTTGTTGCGCTTTCGCTTGTTGTAATTCATAAGAAAGATCCGCGTCTGCGCGAGCTTGTTCTTGTTCTCTCTTATAAGATTGTACTTTTAGTTCTTTATGTTTTTCAGCTTCAGCAATCTGTGCATCACGTTGGTATTCAGCTTCTTTCGCTTCTTTCTCAGCGCGAGCTTTTTCAATACGTGCTTCCTTTTCACGCTCTGCATTCGCAATTGTTGCATCACGCTTAACTGTCGCAATTTGCGGCTGACCAAGTGCATCTAAGTAACCGTTCTTATCCATGATTTCTTTAATTGTAAAGGAAACGATGCGAAGACCCATCTTCTTTAAATCTGTAGAAGCTACTTCATGCACCTTTTGAGCAAATTGCTCTCTATTACTATACGCATCTTCTACTGTCATAGAAGATAAGATAGCACGAAGATGCCCTTCTAAAACTTCTTTTGCTTCTATTTTTAACTCTTCCGTTTCTTTTCCTAGATATTGTTCAGCTGCTGTGGAAACTTCTTCAATTGTTGATCCTACTTTAATAATAGAAACACCGTTTACTGTAATTGGTACACCTTGTTTTGTATACGTATCACGTGTTCCGACTTCTAACTTGTAGTTTAATAGGCTTAAAGGCTCTGCTCTTTGCATAATCGGAACTACGAAAGTACCGCCACCGCGAATAATCTTAATCTTCTTTCCATCATCCGTGGTAACAACATTTTTCCCGCCACCAAGCCAATTACCTGTAACAATTAACGCTTCATCTGGTCCAACTGTTCGATACTTCGTAATGAATACTAAAATGAGTAGAATTAAAATTGCGAGTAAAACTCCACCAATAATTAATGGAATCGTCATGTAAATTCCCCCTTATAATTTTGGTTTTTTTAAAGAATAAGCGATGTTTTGTACAAGCAAAACACCATCTTGGACTCCCTCGATAATAACCTCAGTTCCTTGTGAAATATCTTTTTTTCCAACTGTTTTAGCTGGAATTGCATTACTTCCAAATTGGGAAGAGATTAATACTTCACCAAATCCTTCTGTCGGAATTGTCGTAATGACTTCTCCCTTACAACCAACGAATTCATCCATACGTTGCACAGTATTTTGTTCTGCTTCTGCAATCGGCTTTAAAATTAGTATTTTCATTATGAATACACCAATAAAAGATATAGCAAATGCAGCCCCGAAAATAAGAATACTATTAAAGGAAAATAAATATTCTCCTATATAACTAAGTCCACATAACATGGCGAAAAAACTAAGTAATAAAGTAACAACGGATACCGATCCGCCTCCAAAACTAAATATGGATTCAAATATATCTCCAAAAAAGATATAAATCACAGTAAGTATAGTAGCAATAATAAATCCATATAAATAAATTGTCTCAAGTGGATAACCAAACAAAACCATTTCTTATCCCCCTCTCTTAAACAATCCTTTTTTGTTATGTGTATGCCCCACCTCTTCCAAAGATTATCGTTCTTAATTTTCAGTTATTTACCTTTTAAAGAAAAGCCTGCAGTACAGGCCTCTAAAAAAGAACAGGAGAAACCTATTGTGACAGGCTCCTCCTAGAAAATAACCGATATATTATATATCTATATAATATACTATTTTCCACAAAAAGTAAAGTTAAACATACATTGGAAAAGCACTTATTTTACCCCGCATTAACGGGCAGTAAAACTCCCACTTCAAAATTCGGTGAATTCGAGGAAGTTAAGCGAGAGATAACTGCCCGTAAAAGCCCGATTGGTGTGGGCTAATAATCAGTGGGGGATGAACAGAACCCCCACTGATTAAAGGTTCACTTTACTGATAATTCGTAAGTTCCATCGCCATTATCATATTTATATACATACAAGTAATACTTACCTGGTTTTGCATTAAAGTTTGCCTCTATATAATTTCCATTTGCTTGACCGTAAGCAGCATAATTTTGCATATCTGATTCATGGTGAAGTACCCATGTCATCCCGATTCCATACTCATTTAAAACGGAAATATCGATATCTTTGGCTGATGCTACATTAAATGTATAAACATCAGTGTGATCTCCGCCGATAAGGCTACCTTTTATAGTAGTGTTTAGCCCAATACGATTTGCTTCCTCTGGACGATTATTTGGTTCTGATTCTGTTAAACTTCCATCTTTAACCGTGACAGTTGTTTCGCTTCTGCTCTCTTTCCCTTTATCATCTTTTACTATTAACGCTACTTTATATGAACCTTCTCTTTCATATACATGTACTGGATTTACTTCTGCACTTGTGCTTCCATCTCCAAAGTCCCATAAATAAGAAACGATTTTTCCATCTTCATCTTTTGAGCCATCACTTTTAAATTGAATACCTTCTTTTACAAGCCCATGATAAGGGCCATTTATATTAATCGTTGGAGCTTTATTTTCTCCGTCATCTTTTTCGATACCGTGAAAGACTACATCATATTCAAATTGATTTGAGCTATTTACACGGTAATTGACGAAGTATGCTGTAACAGTTTTGTAGCCACTCCATTCTTTTTGCGCCAGTTGTTCTAAAGCTTCATTTACTTTCTTACTCATTGCGTTCCAATCTTCTGACTCACCTTTTGTTACACTACCTGTAAACGTGCCTTCTAATGTAAATGTATTAAAGAATTGGGAGCTATGTTTTGTCATTTTTGCATCTTTCATCGGTAGCGTATCACTAATTTCTTTCTTCACTTCTGTTAATGATTTCGGTGCATGTTCAGCTAAATAATCATCTGCTACTTCCGGTACATTATATTTATCTTGATTATCGATTAGCTGCTGCATATACTCTTGATACTCTTTATTTAGTTTAGGATCTTTACTTAAAGTTTCACGATATACATCATAATTTTTCACGTCATTTGCACGAATTAAATCTTGAATTTTATCAAACGTTTCAAATTGATGTGTATATAAGTAAGACTGTAATGCAAATGAGTAGTTATAGAAATCCCAAGAGCCATATTTAGCAAATAATGTTCGCTCTGCTGTATAACGGCTTGCAGGATCAGATGATAATCCACTAATGATGCTCTTTCTCGGTACTACGTTATTTGTACGAGTAGATCCTGCGAAAAATTCTGCATTCCCTTCTTGGAACCAAGTTAATCTTTCATTTTGATACATATCTCCTCTTCCAAATAAACCTGGTACTTCATATCTCCCTTGCAAATAATGAGTAAACTCATGACGGAATAACTCTTCTAAACTATAAATACTTTGCTCTGGCGTACGCTCATATGTAAAAAATGTTCCTGTTTCTTCAATATAAATTCCACCGTTGTTTGTTTCATATCCATAAAGTTGTCTATTTAACTGGTACTCCTCTGGACTGTTATAAATTACTATCGTTAATACATCATCTGCATTTCCTGGCTCTAACGCTTTGTCATTTCCAATTACACGATGATACTGCGCTTTTACTTCCTTCGCAGCCCAGTATAATCTCTTAATTTTTTCTTCTGATACTTTATCTCCTGTTTTAAACACAATAGATCCATCGTCGAATGTGTACGTTTTTGGTAAGTATTGCTCTTTTCCTTCTTTACGTATTTTCTCTAAATCTACTGTATTCCCGCTATAATCTTTTCCATTATAATTTGTTGTAATTTGTTCTACTGCGACAAAATACGGTTCACTTAACCGCGGATACATATGCATTGCTTGTGTTACAACTTCTAATCCTTTATTTGGATTGCTATGAAACTTCCCTAAACGACTAGCAAAGTAAATTCCATTATTAACGAGCCACTTATTTTCTGGTGTTACTTCATTTAAAAGAGCAATACGATTTATTTCATTAATAAACCCATCTACTTTCCCATACCACATCGTTTCATTCGCTTCTTTACGAGCCTCAATTAAGTAAGACTGTATATCATAGTCAATACCTTGCATAATATCGTATATTGCTTGTCCCTTCATTCGATCATTTACATAGTTAGTAAAATTATCATTGTATTGCTTTAAAATATTCGATGCGTATTGCACTGTTTCCACATCACTTGATGCATTACTAATTAATTTACCGTACGCAGATACGACTGTATCTTGTTCAGCTGTACCAAGCTTAAAGTTTGGATTTTTTGCAATTGCTTTTAAAGCAGGTAAGCATTTGTCCTGGAAGCTTCTTTCATTTAATTCACTTAATTCGTTATTATAAAATGCCAGATAAAAAGCTGAACGTAACACTTCCGTAAACGTTTGAATTCCTTTTGAATCATCTTTCGTAAATGAATTCCCTCTATGAGCTAATTCATCTATAATGACTTGCACTTTCCTTTTGTCTTTATAAAAAGCCTTTGTATCTTCATTAAACTGGAATAAGTCTGTAATTTGGTGCCACTTAATACTCCCTAACGTTTCAACTAATTCTTGATCATTCATTTTGTTTAAATCAGCCATTGAATAGCTTTCTTTAACTTGTTTTACTGCTACTTTCTTCATAGTAGATGCTGGTCGCTGTGAAAAATCTCCTACTTTTAAACGTTCTTGAAATGATAATGTTTCATCAACTTTTGAAATATGTCCAACTTCATCTACGTGCTTTTCAATTCCAACCGGTTTTGTTTTCAACACATTATAAGGTACTTTTTCTTCTGCAGATGCATGAGTTTGAAGTGCCCCTAACGATAAAGCCATTGTACTAATACTAAGCATCACTTTATTGATTTTTGATTTCTTGTTCATATCCTTGCCCCCTATTCAAATATTCCATTCACGAATTTAACATAAAATCTGGATACAACAATATAAAATGCAATATTTCATATTATTTCTCCCCATATTTTGTACATATCGTGAACAACCTTACCTTTATCTAACCTCCAATAGTTATGAATCTATAGCGATTAAACTGCCCTTTTACACGTGTTAAAAAACGAATTTTTTGACAATTAAACCTTTAATTGTTATGGTTAATATAATTGTTAACTTTATTAAACAAGGGTGGGATTCTATGATAAAAAAAGAAAATAGTGTATTTTATATCTCCATCTTGCTTACAACATTATTCATCATATGGGGAATTACCCCGGCAAGTTGGATACAAGGCTATGATTTACAAAGTGTTACATCTTCCTTAAACTCGTTTATCCTCAATAAATTTGGATGGTTTTACTCTTTACTTATGACCGCAATGATTATTTTAGCTACTTATTTAGCATTTTCTAAGTACGGTTCCATTCGTCTTAGTAAAGATGGAGAAAAACCAAAGTATAGTTATCCATCTTGGTTATCTATGTTGTTTGGAGCAGGAATGGGAATCGGACTCCTCTTTTATGGAATCACTGAACCGATTTCACATTTTACAGATCCATTAACAGGAAAAGCAGGCACAGAAGAAAGCGCCAAGCTCGCTATGCAATATTCATTTTTCCACTGGGGTCTCTTTCCGTGGGCACTATACGCAATGGTTGCTTTAACAATTGCATATTTCACATTCCGCAAACAAAAAGGTAGCACAATTGGTGCTACAGTTACTCCATTATTTAATCGATCGAAAAATTCTCCTATCGGAAAAACAGTCGATATTTTAGCTGTTTTAGCCACAGTATTCGGTATTGTGCCATCTGTTGGGATTGGTGCTCAACAAATCGCCGGAGGATTAAGCTATTTATTCCCTTCTATTCATAACACTTTACTTACACAGCTCGTACTGATCGCCATCTTCGCTGTCTTATATTTAACAAGTGCACAAACTGGCTTAGATCGTGGGATTAAATATTTGAGTAACTTAAATTTCTCTCTTGCAGGTATTTTACTCGTCTCTTTTTTACTTTTAGGACCAACTGTATTTATTATGAAATATTTCACATCTACACTCGGTTCTTATATCGGAGCTTTACCTAGTATGGGATTAAATTTAGGAGCATTTAATGAAAAATCTTCTTCTTGGATTGAAAACTGGACTATTTTCTATTGGGGATGGTGGATTTCTTGGTCTCCATTCGTCGGTACATTCATCGCCCGTATTTCTAAAGGGCGCACAATAAAAGAATTTATCTTTGGAGTTGTATTAGTCCCAACTCTCATCTGTACATTTTGGTTTGCAGTATTTGGCGGCACTGCTATCCATATGGAAATGTTCCAATCGCTTGGCATAGCTGATGAAATCGCAAAAAACGGGACAGAGATTGGATTATTCGCTGTTATTTCACACCTACCATTCTCTACATTTTTAACAATTATCGGATTAATTTTAGTAGCCACATTTTTCGTTACTTCTGCCGACTCGGCAACATTTGTTGTTTCTATGCAAACGAGTAATGGAAGCTTATCACCGAAAAATAGTTTGAAACTTATATGGGGATTAACAATCGCGATAATTGCAGCTATTTTATTGCAAGCTGGAGGATTAAACGCCCTACAAATTGCAGCTATAATCGCAGCACTACCATTTTCTATCGTAGTCGTTCTTATGGTTATTTCACTCTTTAAAGAGCTGCGAAAAGAAGATATTAATTCACAAACGAAAGAAGTCTCTCAAAAAATAAAAAAGGTTATGTAACGATTAGCACCTCAAATTACTTCTAAATCCGTAATAACTGAGGGAAAAGTAGATTAATAAAACCCATTCGTATGAAATATAATTTTCATACGAATGGGTTTTCACTCTATTATATAGTGTTGTAAACATGCCTTCTCCTCAAATCCTACTTTCTTGTACAATTTCATCGCACGATCATTATTCGGATTCAAACATAATTCTATCTCCTTCATTCCTTGGAAGGAGAAAATATACTGAATTGCCTTTTGTAATAACCGCTCTCCGACACCTTTTCTTCTACTATTTTCAGCGGTTGCAATAAATTCGATATTCGCTTCTTGAAACTCTGGATTTACTTCCACATATACATAACCTTCTAATTTATCATTCTTCATACTTACAAATAATTTATTCGTATTACTTAAACGTTCAATAATTTCATTTCCTTCATAATATGTATTAGGAAACACATGATTGTGTAAAGCGATAAACTGCTCAAACACTTGTGGTAAAGCCTCTTCTACATTACATACAATACGTTTCCCCACAATATTATTTAAAATGAGAATACTATGTCGATCTTGTTCTTTAGCATGTAAATCTTTCATTAAACGGGCACAATTATTATTTTCCACATGATAAAAACCATGAAATCTTTCAATATGAAAAGGCATTTTTTCTAAAAGCTCCTTCCACATATGTAAAGCAACTTCCTTCCAATCGTTTGCAATAATAAACGGTCCCCATATTTCTGCACATTTCTTTACTTCATCCACATCAAATCCTAATACACCAATTATTTTATTGTCCTCATAAGTAACAACAAAGGATCCTTCCCAACCTATATCAGAAAAATCATGAAGAATTGTATGTAATAACTCCGCTTTCTCATCTCCACAATAACCAACATGATGAATAGCATCTTTATTCATACTTGCAATAAATGATGCTACTTCTTCAACTTTTGAAATTGAACTAACATACATAACCTCTCCTCCTTCTCTAATACATTTACACATTTTCCATTTATATCCTTCTAAAAAAGACATTATCATAACCCTATTTCAAAATGAAATCGCCATGGTAATGTCTTCTCAAAAATTTGTAAAATATGTTACTTAATCATAAGATACTAAATTATTTATTTCTTAAATAATTTTTTTCTAAATACAAACATACTCAGTGCAGATAAAACGATTGCTAGTCCAGAAAGTAAAGATACGTTACTCTCTTGCCCACCCGTTGCAGCTAAAGTGTTTTTACTCTCTTCTTTTTTATTATCCACTTGTTTATTAGATGCATTCTCTTTCGCTGTTTGATTAATTTCTTTTAGTTGTTTTTCTACCACTGGTTTAGTTGCTTCTTCTTTCGTACTTTCTTCTACCACTGGCTTAGTTGTTTCTTCTTTCGTACTTTCTTCTACCACTGGCTTAGTTGTTTCTTCTTTTGGCTTCTCTTCTACCACTGGCTTAGTTGTTTCTTCTTTCGTACTTTCCTCTACTACTGGCTTAGTTGTTTCTTCTTGCTTCTCTTCCACCACTGTTTTACTTGTTTCTTCTTTTGGTTTTTCCTCTGCCACTGGTTTACTTGCTTCTTCTTTTGGTTTTTCTTCTACCACTGTTGCACTTGTTTCTTCTTCTTGCTTCTCTTCTTCCACTGGCTTAGTTGTTTCTTCTTTTGGCTCAATTTTATCTACAACGTTTTGTATGACTTCTCCACTAAACCAAATACCTAACCCCAAATAATCATTTCCATCAAACGTAAACTCATATACTTTCTCCCCTGGCGTGCTCCAAGTGATTGTACCTTCTTCTTCATTAATAATTCCGCCTTCACTTTTCAGTGTAATATCCTCAAGTGGTACTCCTTCTACATCATGAACAGGGATCTTCACAGCTTCGTTCACTTGCACATCATCTAAAGTAATTCTCTGTCTTCTAATATCCATTGTACTCCACTGAGATAATTGTATAATCGGCCTAATGTCACGAATCTCATTACCAGGTAACTTTAAACCAATTAAATCTAGCATCGAAGCAAAAATAGAAATATTTTGAATTTTATTATCAGATAAATCTAACCACTGTAAATTTTTCAATTTACTTAATGGAGTTATATCTACTACTTTATTCCCTACCAATTCAAGTTCGTTCAACATACTTATTTCACTGATCGCTTCTACATTGCTAATCTCATTATGATTTAATTTTAATACATCCAATTTCTTCAACTGATGTATTTCTTGTAGTGACGTATCAGTAAGTTTATTATTAGATACATTTAAATTTTTCAACGCACTTAATGTAAACAACGGTTTAATATCCGTCACATCATTTCCACTTATATCTATTTTTTCAAGCTTATCTAATTTTGAAAGTGGTTCAATATTTTCAATTTGATTTGAAGTTAATTTCACAGTCTTCAAGTTTCTCAAATTCGAGATAAAATCTACATTTTTCAGCTCAACATTATCTAGAACCAACTCTTCTATGTTTGTCATATATTCTAGACCAGAAATATCAGTGATGCCTTGATTTTTTCCATCAACTATTTTTAATGATTTAATTTGTAATAAATCTTCTTTTGTTATAGATGATTCTAAGTTCGTTCTTCCTAAACCATTTTTATTAATGAATTTTTGTAAATTTTTATCTTGAATAATATTTATATCTTCATGTTTTTCAACGATGTTTTGGTATACTGTTCCATTAAATCGTATTTGGCTTTCAGCAGAATCTGTTTCTAATTTAAATTCATATACTTTTTCTCCTGTACTATTCCATTTAACAGATCCGTTATTAAGCGTTCCTTCCTCGCCCTGCCATCTAATATTTTGAACTATTTCACCATTTGAATCGTATATAGGAATTTTTATATCTTCATTTACTACTCCATCACTTAAAAAGATTTTTTGTCGCTGAAGTTTAATAGGAACCCTTTTCCCTAATTCTTTCACTGGTCTAATGTCACGAATTTCATTTGCTATTAAATTCAAAGCATATAAATTATTTAATTTACTAATTGGTGAAATATCAGAAATATAATTTTGCTCTAAATCTAACGATTGTAACTGTTCCATATTTGCTAATGGTGTTAGATCTCTTATTTCAGCATTTGCAACTTCTAGTTCAACAAGATTTGTCATTTTACCAATTTCCGTCAAATTATCAATATAATTATTCCCTATCCATAACAAGCGTAAATTATCTAATTTCTCAAGACCTGTCAGATCACTGATTTTATTATTACTTAAATATAATTTAGTTACAGAGTCCATTGAAAATAACGGCTTAATATCTGTAATTTCATTTCCAATCAAATCTAATACTTTTACTTTTTTCAACTGACTTATTGGTGATAAATCACTAATTTTATTATCTCGTAAAGTTAAGGTTTGCAGTTTCTCTAGTTTAGAAATAGGTTCAATATTTTCGATTGGATTCAAATATAATTTCAGCTTTTTTAAATTTTTAAAAGCTGATATTGGCGATATATCTTTTACATTAGACTCATGTAATTCAAACTCCTCTAGATTCACCATATATTGCAAACCATCTAAACTCTCAATACCTTTTCCTAAGTACACCTTTAACTCTTTAATTTGTGCTGCGTCTTCCTCAGTAATAGGCGCATTTATATCTGCTCGTTGTAAAACACTTTTATTAATATATTGTTGTAATTTATTATCAGATATTATGTTTTTTACTTGTTGTTGCTCTTCTTTTTTCTCTTTCGATTCTTCTACAGTGTTATTTCCTGCATGAATTGTATTTACTTCAAACTGCACTTGATATTTTTCATCATATCCCATAGATGGAATGAAAATATGCATTTGCATTTTATATCTTTTTCCTAGTTCTCCAATTTCAAACTGAATCACTTTTGTCCCATTTTTCCTCTTATCTTCTGATAGTACTTTGACATCATGGAAAGTACCAGGATTTTGACTATCTTCTACCTTAAGGTATTGGAAAAAATCACTATCATTTAGCGTAGCTTTTACAATTTTTTTACCGTTCTCAATTGTTACTTTTGGTTCTTTTATATACGTTGTAGCTCGTGATTCTTCATTTGTTTTCTCATTATATGCTTTTAAAACAACATCATACGTTCCATCCTTTACAATATGCCCAGCTTTATTTACTTCACTTACTACAGCTGCCAATGCCGGCGTAGAATATGTAGCAAATGGCAACGATAATGTCGCCGCTATTAACATTGCATTTATATGTTTTCTTTTATTATTTTTCACTTTAAACTTTCCTCCAAGTTATATAAATTGTAATTTCTTAACATATTAATTTTTGGTTATTATCTCCAAAACAGATATTACTCCAATAAAGGTGACCACTCATTAACATCTAATTTATTTTCTTTTCAACTTTACATCTCCTCCAAAATATATCAATCAAAATGTAATCACATCTCGAATAAATGATAATAATTTTCATTGTCAACTAGGAAAATAAAAAGTTTACAAAAAAATAACCCCTTTTAAAGGGGTTATGCCATTTTCTCTCCAGCTTCTTCTCTAAAGAAGCTCTTCATCGCATGGAATACATCTGCTTTTTGCTTTAAAATATAATATCTGAAATTTTCATCTTTAATATTTTTATAGGCTGACATGAGGGTACTATGGCGGTTGTACTGGTTCACTTCCCCATATCCAAACATATTACACTTCTTCATTAACTCTTCAACAAGCTTTACACATCTAGCATTATCTGATGTTAAATTATCACCGTCTGAAAAATGGAATGGATAAATATTATAGCGGTCTGGTGAGTATTTATTATCAATTAGCTCGAGTGCTTTTTTGTATACAGAAGAACATATTGTTCCACCACTTTCTCCTTTTGAGAAAAATTCTTCTTCTGTAACTACTTTCGCTTCTGTATGATGGGCAATAAATTCAATATCTACTGTTTCATACTTTGTGCGTAGAAATCTCGTCATCCAGAAAAAGAAGCTACGTGCCATATATTTCTCCCATATTCCCATTGACCCACTCGTATCCATCATTGCTAATACAACCGCTTTAGAATCTGGCTTTAACACTTCATTCCAAGTGCGGAACTTTAAATCTTCTTGATGAATTGGATGGAAGGATGCTTTACCACGCATCGCATTTCGTTTATATGCGGATATCATCGTTCTTTTCTTATCGATGTTGCCCCATAATCCTGTTTTTCTAATATCATTAAATTCAACATGTTCAATCCGATTTTCATCTATTTCTTTTCTCTTCAAATTAGGCAGTTCTAACTCTTTGAAAAACGCTTGCTCTAATTCTAGAATAGAAACTTCAGCTTCATAATAATCTTCTCCAGCTGAATCTCCTGCCCCTTGCCCTTTTCCTGGTCCTTTTTGTTTTTGACCACCTGATCCATCTCTCGCAACGACATCACCAACTTTGCTGTCACCATTTCCTTGCCCAACGTGTTTGTTTTTATCATAATTGTACCTAATCTTATATTCATCTAAAGAACGAATTGGTATTTTTACAACATCCTTACCATTAGACATAACAATGCTTTCTTCTGTTACAAGATCGGGTAAATTATTCTTAATTGCCTCTTGTACTTTTTCTTGATGGCGTTGTTGGTCGTCATATCCTTTGCGATGGAGGGACCAGTTTTCCTGTGAAATCGTATAATTTGGTTGATTTTCTTCACCCATTTCTTTCCCTCCTTACTGTAATTGTCTTCCTATATGAACAGCAAGCTAAAAATTTTGTTTTATACTGTGCCAGCTAGAATGAAAGGTAACTGCCCATCGAAAATCATCCCATAAACATATATAACGTTTTTCATATAATACTCCGAGCATCCTAAACAAAATTTTGCCACTCACATAATAGAAATGACATTTAACCGTCGATAAGAAAGAAACACAATGCATTGTTGCACACATTTTCACTTTGCAACATATTGTATTGTGTTGGCTTTTTTCGTATGAATGGTTGGTTACTCTATCATATGCATATTGTAAAAATAATTGACAATAAATTCATAAAATTGCATCTTAATTTATTATATTTGGACAAGGTATGACACTTTACACATATGAACGGATAATAAAACGCTGTCCCGCAAAATACAAGAGACAGCGTTTTGTTATCAAACTATCGATTTAGCAGGCTACCTACATAGCGTAATAATTCATTTGCTGAAGAAGAATTATAGCCGTGCTCATCAATTAAACGTGCAACAACATCATTGATTTTCTTCAGCTGATTTTCGTCTGGTGTTTTCGTTGATGTTGTGATTTTCACTATATCTTTTAAATCAGCAAATAGCTTCTTCTGAATCGCTTCACGAAGACGTTCGTGCGAATTATAATCGAAGCGTTTCCCTTTACGTGCATAAGCAGAGATGCGAATTAATATTTCTTCCCGGAATGCTTTTTTAGCATTTTCTGAGATTCCAATTTGCTCCTCAATCGAGCGCATTAATTTTTCATCTGGGCTCATTTCTTCCCCTGTTAACGGATCACGTAATTTCGACTTATTGCAGTACGCCTCAACGTTATCTAAGTAATTATCCATAAGTGTCTTAGCGGATTCTTCATACGAATAAACAAACGCTTTTTGTACTTCTTTCTTAGCGATTTCATCGTATTCTTTTCTAGCTAATGAGATGAAATTCATATAACGCTCTCGGTCTTCATTACTAATCGATGGATGCTGATCCAACCCATCTTTTAACGATCTAAGCACATCTAGAGCGTTAATAGAAGGTACCTCTTTTCGAATAATTGTAGATGAAATTCGATTAATAACGTAACGAGGGTCAATACCTTTCATACCTTCATCTTGATATTCGCGTTGCAACTCCTCTACATCAATCGCATTATAACCTTCTACCGTTTCTCCATCATACAAACGCATCTTTTTAATTAAATCAATATCTGGACGCTTCGGATCTTTTAATCGAGTTAAAATCGTAAACATTGCTGCAACTCGAAGTGTGTGCGGTGCAATGTGCACATCGGACACGTCACTTTCACGAATCATTTTTTCATAAATATGTTCTTCTTCACTAACTCGTAAATTGTATGGGACTGGCATTACGATAATACGTGAATGTAATGCTTCATTTTTCTTATTTGCTATAAACGAACGATACTCTGTTTCGTTCGTATGCGCTACGATTAATTCATCTGCTGAAATAAGCGCAAATCTTCCTGCTTTGAAATTTCCTTCTTGCGTAAGGGATAATAAATGCCATAAAAATTTCTCATCACATTTTAACATCTCTTGGAATTCCATCATTCCCCGGTTCGCCTTATTTAATTCTCCATCAAAGCGATACGCTCGAGGATCTGATTCTGAACCATATTCTGCAATTGTAGAGAAGTCAAGACTACCTGTTAAGTCAGCAATATCTTGTGACTTCGGATCTGAAGGACTAAATGTACCAATCCCTGTACGACGATCTTCCGAGAAGAAAATACGCTCTACGACTACATCCTCAATTCTTGACCCATATTCTTGTTCTAAACGCATCACATTTAATGGTGATAGATTCCCTTCAATTCTAACCCCATACTCATCAAAGAAATCATCTCGTAAATGATGCGGAATTAAATGAAGTGGATCTTCATGCATTGGGCAACCTTTAATTGCAAAGATTGCTCCGCGATCTGTTCTTGAATAAGTTTCTAATCCTCGTTTCAACATCGTAACTAATGTTGATTTCCCTCCACTAACAGGACCCATTAATAATAAAATACGTTTTCTAACATCTAATCGTTTTGCAGATGGATGAAAATATTCCTCTACAAGGCGTTCTAAAGCATCCTCTAATCCAAATAGCTGATTACTAAAGAAATTATACTTTCTTCTACCATCAACTTCTTCAATTCCAGCGTCTTTTATCATATTGTAAATGCGAGAGTGTGCTGTTTGAGCCACCCATGGTCTTTCCTTCACAAGCTCTAAATACTCCGCAAACGTACCTTCCCATTGTAAGCGTTCTTCTGCTTCTCGATGCTGTTCAATTTTTTTAAGAATATCCATTATAGCTCCTCCCCCATCTCCTTGTTCAATCGGATTATTATAAAAGGTATGCTAGGATGTCCTCAAACATTCTTTAAATCAAAATGAAATATATAGTAGTCATATAAAATTCTCTCCAAAATTCAAAGAAAATTCTGTATAATATAGGTATTAAAGTTTTTACACCGCTATTCATTATAAATAAATTCTTTTCTTCCAAGAACCTTACATACATTTCGAATAATAATTAGGATTCATAAACCGAAAACGTAAGGAGGATATTAGTATGAAATTATTATTGATTTTAGGTGTATCACTCACATTTCTTACAGCCATTTTTACATCTGGTTACAATGATAAACCAGGTACACATAAAAAGTGATGTGCTTTTTAGCACATCACTTTTTTCTTTATCAATCATTTGTAATACGTATTTTCCACATCATATTTTGATAGCGGTCTACTATAATAATAACCTTGTACAAGCTTCACATTCTTTTCCTTCAAAAACTGTATTTGTTCCGTTCTTTCTACTCCCTCTGCGATTACATTCAATTCTAAAGTATGAGCTAAATGAATAATTGCAGCTGTAATATTCGTATCACGTTCATCTACATGTATACCTTCCATAAAAGAACGATCAATTTTCAAAGTATCAATTGGATACGTTTTTAAATAACTTAAAGATGAATATCCTGTCCCAAAATCATCTAAATGAATCTTTAAATTTTGTTCTTTTAATTGTAGCAATACTCTTTTCGATATATCTTTATGTATAAGGGCTCCTTCTGTAACCTCTATCGCTAATAAATGGGCTGGTACATTGTACTTATGTAAAGCACGTGTAATCATTTCTATTAATGTAATAGAGCGAAAGTGCCTGGCTGAAATATTAACTGCGATCGGGACAACTTCATATCCTTTATTTAACCATTCACGTATTTGCTGACACACTTCATTTACTACCCATTCATCAAGCTTAATAATAAATCCTGTTCTTTCTGCTAGCGGAATAAATTGATTGGGAAGGACAAATCCTAATTCTTTATTCTCCCACCTTATTAAGGCTTCCATACTAGCTATTTTTTTCGTTTCAATATTAATTTGCGGCTGATAATATAAAAAGAATTCATTTTTTTCTATAGCACGATGTAATTGGTTTTCTATTATAAATCTTTGTTCACGCTCACAATCTAATCCATTGCCATAAAAATGATAATGCCCTTTTCCTTTTTCTTTTGCTTTTTCCAAAGCAGCATCAACTCTTTGGAATAATATTTTTTCATCTTTTCCATCTGTTGGGGCCATTACAATTCCAATTGACGCACTTAAATACACGTCCTCTTCTTGTATTACAAAATGCTCACTAATCCTTTCTAGTATGTTGTTTGCAACTACCTCTACACGTTCTTTCGTTATATTTTCTATTAACATAACAAATTGATCATCGTGTTCTCTAAATAAGTGCATACCGTCTATTTGGAGACTACTTAAACATTCTGTAACTTTTTGTAATACTTTATCTCCTTCTTTATGACCAAACGTATCATTAATAAGATGAAATTCATCTAAGTCTATAAAGATAAACGCAAAATCTACCTTCTCATTTAAGAAATCATTTAACTTATTTGTACATGAAATTCTATTCATTAATCCTGTTAACTGGTCATAGTAAGCTAAATATTCCGTTCTCATCTCATTTAATACTTGCCTTGTAACATCCCTCGTAACAATATAAACCCCAACAATTTCACCATTCACAATAATTGGAATAGTTCTCAAAGAAATATAGAGCTCGTACCCTTCTTTATGAACATATTTCTTTGAAACAATTTGCTTTGCTCTTCCTTGCATAGCCCCTTTAAATATAATTTGAAAATCTTTTTCATATTCTTTATTAATAAATTCAAAAATAAATTTATTATTTAATTCTTCATATCGGTATCCGAATATTTCATACGTTGCTGGATTTGCATATGTAATTTCCCCTATAGAATCTATAGATATAATAGAGTCATTATTATATTCTAGTAATGACTTAAATAACATTTGTTTTTCCTCTATCTCAATCTTCTCCTCAATTTGAGCTGTAATATCCCTCGTAATACAAATAATAAACTGGCATACTCCTTCTTCGTCAAATACAGGATTAAGTGAAGATTCATAATGTATCTCACCCTTTGGTAAACTAACTACATCACAAAAGGTATGCGCTTTCGCTTCGCTCGCTACTTTTGCATATTGCACTTGCAATATTTCCGCCGTATCTTCCGGTAATACTTCTGCAAAAGTTTTTCCATAACATTCTTCACTTAGCTTTGCATAATCCATACCTAACTTATTTACATAAATATATTTAAAGGTTTCATCATCAATAACTTTCACAATAAATACTAAATCTTGAATAGCATGTAATAATCCTCTTCTTATTAAATCCATATCTATCATACTTAAAAAGGTATTTTGATTACGATATTGTTCCTTCATATTTATCTCAACCTGTCTGATCTATTTTTATTCATATATCCCATTCTATATGAATATGTACCCTTTTTTAAATGTATGATTACATATTTATTTTTATTTTTAGAAAAAAAGTCGCCATATGGCGACTTTTAATAAACAATTTCTAAATCTAATCCTGGATAATTTTGTTGGCGGAACGCTTCATAAATTAAAATAGCTGCTGTATTAGATAAATTTAATGAGCGCACTTTATCAGTCATTGGAATACGTAAACAATGATCGAAGTTTTCTTCGATTACATTAGCTGGTAAGCCGTTTGTTTCTCTTCCAAATACAAAATAGTAATCCTTCTCACGTTTACTATAATCAAACGCTGTATGAGCTTTCTCGCCATACTTTGTTAAATAGAAGAATTCACCGTCTTTATTTTTCTCATAAAACTCTTCAATTGAATCATAATACGTAATTTTCACGTGCTGCCAATAATCTAATCCTGCACGCTTTAACATTTTATCATCCGTTGAAAATCCAAGCGGTCTAATCAAATGTAATTCTGTTCCAGTTGCTGCACAAGTACGAGCAATATTCCCTGTATTTGCTGGAATTTCTGGTTGATATAAAACAACATGTACTCCCACGCGATATTCACCTCTGTTTTTTGTCTACTACGTATTATACCACTTGAGCGAAAAATCTCTACCCATTAATAATATGAAAGAATTTATATTTCATTTGTGGTGTATATTTACTAGAATCTTCATAGTTCCAATAACGCCGGCGGCTATTTGCTGAATGTGCATTTACAAGTGGCATACCATCTGCGTCTTTCGCTACTACAATTGTCGTATGATTCCATCTACCATCATCCTCAAAATCATAAGCGATGACATCACCAAGAATAAGGTCCTCTGGTCTTTCTACTGCTTCTGCTCGAAGCCCTGTTGTAGCACCTGACAAATACCAATAAAAAGAGTGTGCGACAGCCCAGCTCCAACTCCACTGATTCTCCCTTTGCCACCATCCTTTACGAATATTAGGATATCCATTCATTGGTACTTCTCCAGTATGAAGACATTGAGAAATAAAATTCGTACAATTATCAGGGAAATTACGATATACAGGGTTTCGATCATCCCACCAACGTTCCGCATATTTAACTGCCTCTAAACGGTTATACTGATAAGAACCGTACTTCTCTTTTATAATTTCCCTTTCTAATGTCTCACTCATTCCAACTGCTTCTGGCACTTCAATAGCATAATCACCTATTACCCCGCTATTATTTAAACAAACTCTTCGTTTTAATTGTTCCTCTTCGATATAAAATAATTCTTTATGCTTAATTAAATATTTAAAGTGTATTTGATAATCAACTTCTTGATGATTGCTATTATTTAATTGTCTTATGAAAGAAACGTCCGCAGTTGCTTTCACTATATGTGCATTACGCTTTTGAAACAATTGTTTCTTTCTCTGTGCTATTTGTAATAAATCTTCAGCAATACCATCTACATTTGTTCGTTTCTCTGTTATATATGATAAAAATTGTTGTACCTGCTTTTCAATATTTATTTTTACAACCATTTCGTCTCCCCCCCATATTACAATATGAAAAAGGGAGATATTATCTACTCTTTTTTCTGCGCTAACAATTCAAGTCCGCGATTCATTTCATGAAGAACCTCTTCGTCTTTCTCACGTTGCATCGCTTTTTCAATAGCTTCGCCCACGCCGTCTCCACCAATTTTTCCAAGTGCCCACGCTGCTGTTCCGCGAAGTACTGGTCTTGGATCATCTTTCATAACACCTATTAAATCAGGAATTGCTGATGCTTCTTTAAAATGTGCAAGTGCCAAAATCGCATTTCGTTGCAACGGCTTTTTACCTCTCCATGAACCAGACATAATTCCATATTTCTCTTTAAAATCACGATTACTAATTGTTAAAAGTGGTGTTAATAACGGCTTAACTAACTCAGGATCTGGTTCCATCTCAGGATGATTATGAAAATCCATTCCTTTATTTTTTGGACAAACTGTCTGACATGTATCACATCCATAAATACGATTTCCTATTTTGTCGCGATATTCTTCCGGTAGGAATCCTTTCGTCTGTGTTAAAAATGCAATACATTTCTTCGAATCTAACTGTCCTCCTTGTATTAAAGCACCTGTAGGACAAATATCAATACATTTTGTACAGCTTCCACATTGATCTTCTATCGGTTGGTCTGGTGGGAATGGAACGTTTGTAATCATTTCTCCTAAATATACATACGAACCAAATTCAGGTGTAATAATAGCGCAATTCTTACCGCTCCAACCAATACCGGCACGCTCCGAAACAGCTCGATCACTTAATTCACCCGTATCAACCATTGACTTAACTTCTATATCGGGAAGTTTTTCAATTAAATATGCTTCTAATTTTTGCAAACGATCTCGTAAAACAAGATGATAATCTTGTCCCCAAGAAGCACGACAAAAAATCCCGCGGCGTTCTCCACGCTTACTTAATGGTGCATTTTTTAATTTTGAAGGATACGCTAATGCAATCGCAATAATTGATTTCGCACCAGGCAATAGCAGCTGTGGGTTCGTTCTCTTTTCTATATCAGGCTCTTCAAATCCAGATTGATAATTTAATTGTTGCTGCTGGATTAAACGCTGCTTTAATTCTTCAAATGGTGAAGCACTAGCAAAGCCTATTTTATCTATACCAATTGTTTTACTATACGCAATGACATCTTGCTTTAATTGTTCAAAATTCATTCCTAATCGCCTCCTCAGATGAATCCATCCCTTATGTAACAATCTATTGGTTAGCAATTCACTTTTGGAATACTATTCTTTACTTCTATTTTCGCATACAATCACGCTTTTCAAACATTAAAAAACGCAATGCCTCGTTTATCTCGGAAACGAAACACTGCGTTGATCACAATTTATAGAAAAACATTAAATAAAATTTGGAGCGGGTGAAGAGAATCGAACTCTCGACCAGAGCTTGGAAGGCTCTTGTTTTACCACTAAACTACACCCGCAAATATGAAATACATATAAGATATTAGGATAACTTATGTAAAGTAGTATAGCATGTAAAAAAATCGGAAGCAAGAATTTTATCGAAAAAAGTCGAAAAAGTGATGAGTATCTCATCACTTTTTCAATTCTTTATCAATTGCCTTCTTCATACTATCGAAATCAGGATTTGCAAGATTTCCATTTATATATACTGAAGGAGCGCCTTGTACTTTTAATTTTTGAGCACGATCTGAATCTTTACGTACTTTTTCTTTCATTTCTTTACTATGTAAATCTTTTTTAAATTGCTCTACATCAACTTTCGGAAGCTTTTCTTTCACAATGTTAAGAAGTAATTCTTCTGTAATCCATTCTTCCGTGTCTTTCTTTTGACTTTGATAAATCTCATCATAGAAAATCCAGAATGAATCTTTATCTTGCTTATAAATTGCTTCACCAGCTGCTGCACCTAAATCAGAGTCTTTTCCGATAAATGGGAAGTTAATAAAATATAACTGCACTTTACCTTTATCTATATACTCTTCTTTTAATCGTGGTAATACTGTTACATCCCAAGTACGACAAGCAGGACATTTGAAGTCTCCAAATTCAACTACCTTAACCGGAGCATCATCTTTCCCTAAAGATTGTTGTGTGGAATAAGCAAACATCTCATTCCCTTTATCTTTTTTGTCATTTATGATGCTATACGCAATCGTTCCGATTACAATCAATACTGCAATGGAAAAAACTATACCAAGAGCCATGAGTTTGTTCGATGATTTCATATACATTCCTCTTTAAATTCATATTCTGTATACAGCATTGTACACAATACACATAATATCAATACTTACATATATCACGCAATGAACACGCTCACATAAATTACAAAAATACAACATTTGTGACGATATTGTGTCACAATTTGTCACAATTTATTCAAAAAAAGAAGCTCCTATATAGGAACTTCCCTTAGCTTACTGCTTTTTCACGTGCATTATTTAACATCGACTGCTCTGTTTTTATATCATGACGGATTACTAATTTCTCACTAACTGCTTGCACATACTCATCATGATTGATATAGCCTTCTTTCTCCATTAACCTTAAAACTACATTCCGTCTCTCAACTGCTTTATCGTAATTTTGTGCAGGTGAGTAATAAGCTGGTGCCTTTACTACAGCAGCCATCATTGCACTTTCAGCCAACGTTAATTGGCTCACCTTTTTACCAAAGTAAAGGTTTGCTGCCTTTTCAATTCCCCATGCTCCTTCTCCGTAATAAATATTACTTACATACAATTTTAAAATTTCATCCTTCGTAAATGTGCGTTCAATTTTTTTTGTGTAAAAAATTTCTTTCCACTTACGAGAAAATGTACGTTCATTCGTTAAAAAAGCATTTTTGGATAATTGCTGTGTAATTGTGCTTCCTCCTTGCACAACACCACCAGCTTTTATATTCTCAACAGACGCCCTGATAATCGCTATATAATCTAAACCGTTATGATGATAAAACCTTTTATCTTCTGTTGCAATGAATGCATGTGTTAACGATTCTGGCACCTCTAACTTAGCCGGTACATGTAATTTACTAATATCACTCTGCTCAATCATTACATTTCCAATGAATAATAACGTAAAACTTAACAATAATAATAAAATAATGGCTTTATAAAAAAATTTAGTCATTGGATTTAATGCAACTTTTTGATGATAGTTCACCCTAGATAATACTCGTTCTTTCATCTTAAACACCTCTTTTCCACACAGCGTATAACTCTTACTTTAAGAATACCTTGTTGCAAAAAAATATCCCATCGATTTCTCTTACACGTACCTTACATCATTGTAAGGTATAAAAAAGTATTGTATCACAGTCTTTTTTTATCTACTATTCATCTGAAATATCGAATATAGATTATGCTAACGCCCAAATAACAGAGTATACTTTAAGGCTATTATACTTCCCTATTAAAACACCTTATGTTCACTTTATACTTTCATTATATCATCTACAAATATATATACTTTTGAGTATCTAGTAATCTAAATGTATATAATACATCATATATTATACAGAACAAACGTTCTAAAAATCAATACTGCCACTATTATTATTTTGACCTTTTTCTTAAACAGTATACAAAAAAGAGTAGTGATTTGATTGTATCTCAAATCGGCTACTCTTTTCTTTACAATCTTCCTATTAAGTTATATGGCTGCACTTCCCACGTTTCATACGGAATAAAATGTGTTGCTCTCATCGCATCAAGCGTTCTGGATTTCATATGAGGACGCGTTATATACTCATCTATGTTCTCTTCATTTAAAACAACAAATTTAGCCTCTTGTATTTCTTCAGGCTGAATTTTTATTTCACCGCTCACATATGCCACTTTAAAAACGACAGATAAAATATGCATAGAAGCATTATAATAAACCCCTGTAATACCGATAGGCTTCACCGTTAATCCTGTTTCCTCTTTTATTTCCCTACAAACAGCTTGATCGAGCGCTTCCCCTTCTTCTACCTGTCCTCCAGGTATTTCCCACGTATCAGCTCGCCAGTGTACCTTTACTAATAACACCTCATTTTTTTCATTGGTTAAATAGCCTGCTACTGCAACGATATGCTTTGGTGTTCTATGCTCCATATTACGCCTCCTAGCAATAATGAAAATTTCACATATCCCTATAAGCATATTCCCTGTCTACAACAAAATACCTTTACTAACTCAGCACCTTAATTAGCCTCATAAAAAAAGCCCCTATTCGTTAAACGAACAGAGGCTTCTATCGTATTATTCTCCTAAGTCTACGTTGTGGTAAACTTGTTGCACATCTTCTAAATCTTCTAATGCATCAACCATTTTCTCAAATTGTACTTGAGCATCTTCAGGAAGTGTTACATCACTTTGTGCAAGCATTGTTAATTCTGCAACTGTAAATTCCTCAACACCAGCACCTTTAAGTGCAGATTGTACTGAATGGAATTGATCTGGTTCAGCATACACGATAACAGCATCTTCTTCTTCTAGAATGTCACGTGCATCTACATCTGCTTCCATTAAAATTTCAAGAACTTCATCTGATGTTTTACCTTCAAGGCCGATAACAGCTGTCGCATCAAACATGTAAGCTACAGAGCCGTTTACACCCATGTTACCACTGTTTTTGCTAAAGGCAGCTCGTACATCTGCTGCAGTACGGTTTACGTTATTTGTAAGTGTATCTACAATAACCATAGCTCCATTTGGCCCAAATCCTTCATAACGAAGCTCATCATAATTTTCCTCTGAACCGCCTTTTGCTTTTTCCACTGCACGATCAATAATTGTTCTTGGTACATTATATGTTTTCGCACGCTCTAATACGACTCTTAACGCTTGGTTTGATTCTGGATCTGGCTCGCCTTGTTTTGCTGCCACATAAATTTCACGTCCAAATTTCGCGTATATACGGCTTGTATTTGCATCTTTTGATGCTTTTTTATCTTTAATATTATTCCATTTACGACCCATACTTTCCACTCTCTTTCCCATTTTAAATCTACATAAAAATATTAATATAAAATATAATGTGTATTCAACACATTTTTAAAAGAAATATAAAAAGTTCATTTTTGATTCATATTACAGACATAATATAAATCACTATCATTTGGTTCTTTCAACAAGTTATATTATACATGAATTCCTACGTTTATTACGAATTTTAGAATCACATAACATAATTTAGCAAAAAAGACTCTAACACTTCTATTAGAGTCTTTTTACATCGCCGATACCGATGAACCGACACTCCCGAAGGAACACGATTTTGAGTCTTTTAGGTGACATTTATATAGAGTGTTACCCTTAAAATCCTTTATTTTAAAGCATTTAACAAATTTTGAGCTTCTTTCAAAATGATAAATTAAAATGGAATCACAATGAATAACTGATACTTTTTATTTTCATTTCTCTCCCTTAATTAAGTTTATCCTATTTCATTTCTTATTTTTTCTTATCTCTCGCTAAACAATAAGATAAAGGGATAATTTCCTATAACGTCCCCCTAATTACTTTCTATTGCTGTATAATTGAAATAGAAAATTTTTTGAAATCCACAAATTTGAAAGAAGGATGGGAGAGAGTTATTATGATACATTCAAATGAGAAAAAAGCACATGGTCTTAAAGGGATAGGAGAAAAACTAAACCCAACTATCTATCAAGTGAGATTCATGGAATTAGATGAACCAATTCAATTTGAGTCGTTTCCTGAATTAAAGGAATTAGGGGACTGGTTGAGTACTTCAACGCAAATGTGGTCGTGTCACTCAACAATGTACAAGTACAACAGAGAAGAATTTGAAAAGAAGTTTTTAGAAATTACGAAATTACCAGCTGATCATGTGCTAATATCTACTGGTGGTGTCGGATTTAACTTCATGTCACCAGGTTGGAGAAATTCTTTATAGAGGGATAAAAACAAATGTTAGTTTTTATCCTTTTAGTGTTTCACAGTTTACTCCAACTGTATAGTATGTGCTTTGATCGAGAAAAATTTTATACTTATCTTTTAAAAAATAAATAAGATGGATCGATTTTTAACGTTCAGTCGTTCAAACAAACGCTTCATTTTATTGTGTGAGGTCTTAAATTTCGAAGTTGGTAATCAGTATAAAATAAATTCAATGCTTCTTCATCAGTGGTTACATACGTGGATTTTGTGCTTATTTTGTCGTGTGAAGAAAATACAAAAAAACTCTACACAATTAGTGTAGAGCCTTGATGTTACGCCGTTCGTGATACCGATGGTCGGGGTCGAACCGACACTCCCGAAGGAACACGATTTTGAGTCGTGCGCGTCTGCCAATTCCGCCACATCGGCACAAAAGAAAAGGCGGCAACCGGATTTGAACCGGTGATAAAGGTTTTGCAGACCTCTGCCTTACCACTTGGCTATGCCGCCATATTAAATTCATTGGAGCGGAAGACGGGATTCGAACCCGCGACCCCAACCTTGGCAAGGTTGTATTCTACCACTGAACTACTTCCGCAAAAATGGCTGGGCTAGCTGGATTCGAACCAGCGCATGACGGAGTCAAAGTCCGTTGCCTTACCGCTTGGCTATAGCCCATCGAATTCTTACTTAATTATATGTAAGTATCAATTAGATTATTTATAATTTTAAAAATAAAAATGGGGCGACTGATGGGAATCGAACCCACGAATGCCGGAGCCACAATCCGGTGCGTTAACCACTTCGCCACAACCGCCATGTTGTGTAAATATATTTGGCAGGGGCAGTAGGAATCGAACCCACACTGGAGGTTTTGGAGACCTCAGTTCTACCTTTAAACTATGCCCCTATGTAAATGGTGGAGGGGGGCAGATTCGAACTGCCGAACCCGAAGGAGCGGATTTACAGTCCGCCGCGTTTAGCCACTTCGCTACCCCTCCGAAACTTACATGGTGCCGGCTAGAGGACTTGAACCCCCAACCTACTGATTACAAGTCAGTTGCTCTACCAATTGAGCTAAGCCGGCGTATTTTATTAAAATAAATGGTGGCTCGGGACGGAATCGAACCGCCGACACGAGGATTTTCAGTCCTCTGCTCTACCGACTGAGCTACCGAGCCTTATTAAAATGGCGGTCCCGACCGGGGTCGAACCGGCGATCTCCTGCGTGACAGGCAGGCATGTTAACCACTACACCACGGGACCATTTGGTTGCGGGGACAGGATTTGAACCTGCGACCTTCGGGTTATGAGCCCGACGAGCTACCGTGCTGCTCCACCCCGCGATAATATTATTCATATAGTTTATATGGTGGAGGATGACGGGATCGAACCGCCGACCCCCTGCTTGTAAGGCAGGTGCTCTCCCAGCTGAGCTAATCCTCCAAAAGTGGTGACCCGTACGGGATTCGAACCCGTGTTACCGCCGTGAAAGGGCGGTGTCTTAACCACTTGACCAACGGGCCAAATATTATAAATCCTATGGCGGAGAGCAAGGGATTCGAACCCTTGATACGCTTGTGACGTATACACGATTTCCAATCGTGCTCCTTCGGCCAACTCGGACAGCTCTCCAATGGCTCCGCAGGTAGGAATCGAACCTACGACCGATCGGTTAACAGCCGATAGCTCTACCGCTGAGCTACTGCGGAATAATATTGCCTGGCAACGTCCTACTCTCACAGGGACAAGGTCCCAACTACCATCGGCGCTAGAGAGCTTAACTTCCGTGTTCGGTATGGGAACGGGTGTGACCTCTCTGCCATCATTACCAGACATTATTCTTTTGAGACAATCATTATTATAACTTATTTACTTTAAAAGTCAACAAGTTTTTTATGTTCTCTCAAAACTAGATAACATTGCT